>CAYPXQ010000232.1:0-24750 GCA_964414685.1 uncultured Actinomycetota bacterium | reverse complement strand
ATGTGTACATCTCTTTCTGTACAATATCAGTCGATTCACCGATACTCCTGGAGAAGACCTCGGTATGCTCGAATGCAGGGGTTATTATCTCCTGGAAACCGAATACCTTAAAAAGCTCCCTGACTGTCTCTATTACAAAATCCCTGTATTCTATATCCTCGCCGTAAATATCAGATGTTCCCCGGGGGGAGTTCAGCTTCAATTCAATCACCTATCCATATCTAAAAAAGGACATCTTCATCAAGATAATAATTATTCTTCTTTTCAGAGTCCAGGTCTGTGCCTGGCCCATGGCCGGGATAGATGCTTAAACCGCCCCCCAGGCCCTTTATCTTTTTAAGCGACCTCTTCATATCCTGCATATTACCGCCCGGAAGGTCGGTCCTTCCTATAGAGCCCTTAAAAAGCAGGTCTCCTGTAAAAAGACAGTCGTCTACCCTGATGACAATGCATCCGGGAGAATGTCCGGGAGTCTTTATGATCCCTATCCCCATTTCCTTGAAATATCCGGCTGTTTGCGGATCTATCAGGTTATAAGTTTCTAATGATAGATTATTTTGGCCAAAAATTGAAGAACCGTTTTTAAAAGGATCAGTTATTATCTCTTCATCGCCGGGATCGATATAGAAGTCTATGCCATATTTCTCCTGCAGTCCGGGCACGGCGCCGATATGGTCGAAGTGTCCATGGGTATTTATTATGAAACAGGGCACTATGCCCCTGGAATCCAGGTATGCTATTATCCTTTCCTCTTCATCTCCGGGATCGATCAAAAATATCTTTTTTTCCAGTTTGACTATATAACAGTTTGCCGATAATGGTCCCACGACCAGTTTTTCCATATCCATATATTTACTTTCCAGGCAATATCCTGAATGCATCATAGACAGAATCTATCATCTTGATATTATTTATAACATCTTTCAGGATATACTTATTATTTATTTCTATTAAAAAACGGAACTTTACATGTCCCGCCCTGTCTATCTTTAATGAATGGGCCCTCAGGATATTGATATCATATTCGCTTATGGTATTTGTGATGTCCCTTAGAAGCTTGGTCCTGTCCAGGGCCTCGATCTGGATCTCCGCATTAAACTTATTGGGCGCATTCCTGTCCCAGCTTACATCTATGAATCTTTCATTCTCACGGCTCATCAGGGTATTGACATTGGTGCAGTCAGCCCTGTGTACCGATATTCCCTTTCCCCTGGTAATATAGCCCACTATCCTGTCTCCGGGAACGGGATTGCAGCATTTGGCCATAGTCACCAGCACTTCTTCCATGCCCTTTACGCTTATTCCGCTGCCGGTCTTCCGGGTCTCTTCCCGGTCGCGTATATCCTCTATCTTGAGTTCTTTCTTTTCCTCCGACTGGGATAATTTTTTTACAATACGGGTAAATACCTGATGAGCTGAGACCTTGTGGGAGCCGATGCTGCGGAAAAGGGTATCCGCCCGGTCAAAATTCATATCACTGGCGATATCCTCGAACACTTCATTGCTGACAGTCTTGAAAGACAGGCTGTTTTTCCTCAGGATCTTTAACATTATCTCCCTGCCGGTATTATATGATTCCTGGCGCTGCTCTTTGGAAAACCACTGGCGTATCTTGTTTTTTGCTCTTGATGTCTTCACAATATTCAGCCAGTCCCGGGATGGGCCTTTCTGGCTCTTTGATACTATGATCTCTACTATGTCGCCGTTTTCAAGCGTGCTTTCTATGGGCACCATTACCCTGTTTATCTTGGCGCCTATTGCATTATGCCCGATATCGGTATGGATAACATAGGCAAAATCAATAGGGGTCGCTCCCCTGGGAAGATTTACCACGCGTCCCTTGGGAGTGAAAACAAAAACTTCTTCTTCGAACAGGTCCAGCTTCAAAGATTCCATATATTCATGAGGGTCTTTTAATTCCTTCTGCCAATCAAGCAGCTGCCTTATCCATGCAACCCTTTTATCGAATTCACTTAATTTGAAGCCTTCTTCCTTGTATTTATAATGCGCCGCTATTCCATATTCAGCCACTTTATGCATCTCGAAAGTCCTTATCTGGACTTCAAGAGGCTTACCCTTAAGGCCTATTACCGTGGTATGGAGCGACTGATACATATTGAATTTCGGATTTGCTATAAAATCCTTGAACCTGCCCGGTACCGGCTTCCAGAGCGAGTGTATGATCCCCAGTACGGCATAGCAGTTTTTTACATCCTCCACTATGATCCTTATGGCCAGGACATCATAAATGTCCTCAAAATCCCGGCCCTGCCTGGTTATCTTATTATATATGCTGTAATACGATTTAACCCTGCCGTTTATATCAGCAGAAATATCTGCTTCTTTGAGCTTTTTCCTCACCAGGTCTATTACCTCATCGACCAGGGATTTTCTTTCTTTAATCCTCTCGTCTATCATATCTTTTAACTTGAGGTATTCCTTTTCATGCAGGTTCCTGAAACACAGGTCTTCAAGTTCTGACTTGATCTGGTAGATGCCCAGGCGGTGGGCTATGGGTGCATATACTTCCATGGTCTCCATGGATATATTGAACCTTTTGTCCTTGTCCAGCGGTTTAAGCGTCCTCATATTATGAAGCCTGTCTGCAAGCTTTACCAGGATTATCCTCACATCCTCCGACATGGCGATTATCATCTTCCTGATATTACTTACCTGCTGTTCTTCCCTGCTATTGAATACTATCTTGTCCAGCTTGGTGACACCATTGGTTATCCGGGCTACTGTATTGCCGAACTCAGATGTCATCTTCTCCAGGTTGTAATCAGTGTCCTCGACTATATCATGCAGTATGGCCGAAGCTATAGAGGTCTGGTCCATCTCGATATCAGCCAGGATCAGGGCTACCTGCAGAGGATGGTTTATGAATGGTTCTCCTGTCTTGCGTACCTGGTCCCCATGATATTTTTTTGCCGTCTTATATGCCTTTTCCAGGAGATCCCGGTCGACATTTTTATTATATTTCCTGACCGTGTGCACCAGGTCTTCAAACAGCTGGTCGGATGAGACCGCCTTCTCTGCAGTTTGCACTTTTTTAGCTTTAGCCATGATAACAGCCCCGAAAAGGCCCCTATTAAATAAATTTAAGGATATTATAAAACATTTTTTGATTCTTCTAAAACAGATCCCTGATCCTGAGCTGAATGGATCTTCTTCCCATCCATAAATTGATAGAGATGTCATAAAGTATGTCTACGGTATTGCCCGGATATAGGAGGGCATCTCTATCGCTGCCCATATTGAATAATATACCTTCCAGCGCTATACAGTCTTTTTTCAGGAATACCTTTGCATGAAGGCCTTGCTTAAGTCTTTTTACTCCTTCTATCATGCATCCCCGTGTCACAAAGGAGGGGGCCGGGTTTCCCATTCCGAAAGGCCTCAGCCTGTCTATGTCTTGTATGAGATTGTCATCTATCTCATCAAATCTTATCTCTATGTCGTATATATATTTTTTTAAAAGGTCTTCATCAGTCAGGACTTCTCCTGCCATCACGTTCATCCGGTGCAGGAATTTATCAAAGTTTTTTAATTCCATAGTTATGCCGCAGGCCAGGTCATGGCCGCCAAATCTTTTAAACAGGTCCTTTGTCCTCTCAAGGCTCTGGTGAAGGCTGAACTCCCTTATGCTTCTTCCCGAACCTTTCAGCAGGCCGTTTCTTTCCCTGAAGAGTATCACCGGCATATTAAGGACTTTTACCATATCTGAAGCTACTATTCCCAGTATACCTTCTTCCCAGCTGTCTGAATACTCTATAAATATCTTTTTCCCGGAACTGCCTGCAGCGGGGGCATATTTTTCCATTATCTCGTCAAAGATCTCTTTTTGACGCTCCTGTCTCTGGATATTGTACGTATCAAGTCTTCCCGCGATTGACTGGTTATCATCACTGTCACAGCAAAGAAGCCTGAAGCTGTCTATGGCATCTTTTACCCGCCCTGCAGCATTAAGTCTGGGTGCGATTATAAAACCGATATCGTATTCACTCACATCGGAAGTATCGACAAGGGACAGTTCCATCAGCTTCCTGAGGCCGGGATTTGATGTCCTGCATAACCTCTCAAGGCCTTTGCTTGCCAGGATCCTGTTTTCGCCTTTAAGCGGCATGAGGTCTGCCAGTGTCGATACTGCTACCAGGTCAAGAAGTGATGTCAGGTAATCCTTACTGAAACTTTTCTTTTTTTGTGCATCAAGACTCCTTAGCACTGCGGTCATGAACTTGAATGTCACCCCCGCTCCGCTCAGCTCCCTGAAGGGATAGACGGTTCCGGGCAGTTTGGGATTTACCACTATATATCTTTCAGACTGGTTATAACTGCAGGGTGCGGGATTATGGTGATCGCAGGCTATTACCACGGGGCTGGCTGCATTGTCCATCACATATTCCCGGGGTGCAAAACTGTTTGTGCCGCAGTCCACACATATGACCAGGTCTGCCTTGCCGGTCACAGATTCGAGGAAATCCCGGTTCAGGTCATAGCCTTCGCTGGTCCTGTCCGGTATATGGACATCAGGTTTTAAACCCAGGGCATTCAGGAAATTATATAGCATTGCTGAGCTTATTATGCCGTCAGCATCATAATCACCGAATATCCATATGCTTTCATCTCCTTCAAGGGCTTTTTTGAACCTGGATACGGCTGCCGCCATGCCCGGTATAAGGAAGGGATCATGCATTTTCCTTAAAGAGGGTTTAAGGAAATCATCTATCCTGTCTCGGGTGTCAAGTCCCCTGGAGAGGAGCAGCCTCGAAAAAACGGGACTATATCCATCTATAGACTGGTGCAGGTCCCTGAAATCGCTGTTTCTCGGTATCCACTTATGGGGATTGTCTGGCATTTCTATTTTTTATATCTGGCGAACCTGTTGTTCCAGGATACCAGTATGGGGCTGGCAAAGAAGATGGAAGAGTATGTACCGGATATTATACCTATGGTCAGGGCCAGGGCAAAATCCTTGAGAGCCGTAGTCCCCAGTATCAAGAGAAGTATTACCGGAAATAATGTGGTAATAGAGGTATTTATGGACCTGGTAAGTGTTATATTTACCGATTGGTTTACCACCCCGGCATAGCCAAGCTTCCTGGACTGGGGGGCATTCTCCCTTATGCGGTCAAACACTACAATGGTATCATTCAGCGAATAACCTATGATGGTAAGTATTGCCGCAATGGTGGATGTGTTTATCTCACGGTTTAATATGGCATATACTCCCAGGGTCACCAGCACATCATGGGCCAGGGTGACTATAGCCGTAGCCCCGAAGCGGAATTCGAAACGTATCCATACATATATAAGTATTCCTGCCAGGCTTATGGCCATGGCGATAAGGGCATTCCTTATCAGGACGCTTCCGAATCCCGGGTCTACACTCCTGTCCTGCAGCAGCTGCCTGTTTATGCCGATTCCCTGGTCCAGCGAATCCAGGATGGCATTTTTTTCCGCACTGCTTATGGTTTTGCCTATCTCTTCGGCTTTTATCCTGATTATATATTTATCGGGACCTGTCTGCTGGATTATAGAGCTGCCGTAACCCTGTTCGTCAAGAATATCCCTTATGGCCTGCGACTGGACATCCTGGTCAAATTCTACCTCTATCAGGGTTCCGCCAAGAAAATCAATGCCAAAATTAAATCCGCCCTGCATCAAATAACCGGCCACTCCTGCAAGTATTACTACAGCAGATATTATGAACCATATCTTTCTTCTTTTTATAAAATCAAACTGCAGTTTTTTCAGATCCAAATCACTGCTCCTCTTTTTTTCTGACACCGATGAAACTGGGCCTGGCCAGGCCATGAAAACCGGCAGCTGTAAATAATACTGCTCTGGTAAAAAGCAGGCTGATGAGCATGCTAAGTACCACTCCCAGGGCCAGTGTGACAGCAAATCCCTTTATGGGTCCGGTGCCAAAACCGTAAAGTGCTGCTGCTGTTATAAGGGTGGTGACATTAGCATCTACTATAGTGCTTAAAGCATGCCTGAAGCCGTCGCCTATGGCTATACGGGTTGATTTACCTTTCCTGGCTTCTTCCCTTATGCGCGCAAATATTATAACATTGGCGTCCACCGCCATACCTATGGTAAGTATTATCCCCGCAATTCCGGGAAGAGTAAGCGCTGCCCCTATCCCTGCAAGTATACCCCAGAATAATGCTACATATACCATAAGTCCCAGTACCGATACCAGTCCCAGGCCCCTGTAATAAGCTGTCATGAATATGATTATGAGCACAAAACCTATAACTCCTGCATAAAGCCCCTTATCAAGCGCATCCCTTCCCAGGGTGGGGCCTACAGTGCTGCTCTCCTCTATGACCAGGTTCACGGGAAGTGCTCCCGTCTGCAGGACAAGGGTTATATCATTGGCTTCATCCAGGCTGTTTATCCCCTCTATCACGGCATCACCGCCGGATATGGGGACATTTATGAAAGGTGCGGACTTGATCTCTTCGTCCAGCACGATTGCCAGCTGCTCGCCTATATTGTCTGTGGTGATATCCTCAAAAGCCCCTGCGCCCTCCTGCTTAAAACTGAGGGATACTATTATCTGGCCTGTACCATCATAGCCCACTGATGCCCTGGCCAGCTTATCTCCTGTAAGAAGAACCGGACCTACCAGTGAAGCCGCCCCGGTCCTTCCGTCTATAAGCAGCTCTCCAACGCTTTCGCCTGAGTCAATATCCTTAAGGATCATTTCACGGGTGTCCTGGTCATACTCGAATACTCCCTCAGCCATTTCCCGGTCAAATGTGCTGCCAAACTCAAATCCCCTGTCCATCAGGTATATCTTATCGTCGTCTTCCCCGAAATGAAGAACTCCGGACTTTACCGGTACGGTAGAATTGATATTATCAACAAGTATCACTTCATCCGGGTCCGGACCATATGAAATATTGCCTGTTCCCGGATCAAAATCAACGAATTCCGTTTCCTGGTCCGTACGGGACACCAGAGTGCCTTCAAGTATCCTGAATTCAAGCTGGGCTGTCTTGCCTATAATGCTTAAGGCGCGGTCCGGGTCTTCTACGCCTGGAAGCTGGATGACAATATTATTGGAGATATCCCTGGTTACCAGGGGTTCCGATATACCCAGCATGTCGATCCTGTCCATGATTATAAGCATGGCCTTATCAAGAGACTCGGAAGTTACCTGGGATCCCTCTCCTTCAACCGGGCGAAGGATTATCTGGGTCCCGCCCTTAAGGTCCAGCCCCAGGTTTATGGGCTGGACAGCAATATAGTAAATACTGACACCTATCAGCAGTATAAATGCTATAAATATTATAATATTTACTTTTTTATTGCGCATCAGTTATTCTTCCAGGCAAAAGGGCTGCATTATGTCGTTAATGATTATTGCTGGTCAGCGACTTTCTTGGAGACTGAAGCCTTATTGACCTTTACGTCCACACCGGAGGCAATGGTTATTATTATGACATCATCCCTGATATCTTTTATCCTTCCGTGAAATCCTCCGGCAGTCACCACTTCATCACCCCTGGCAAGACTGGACATCAGTTCCTGGGCCTTTTTGCTCCTCATCCTCTGCGGCCTTATAAGCAGGAAGTAGAAGGCTACTACAAGTATGGCCAGCCAGATCCATGTCCCGTACTGTGCGAATATAGCAGCAAATCCAGTGGGTTCTTCCTGAGCTGCCGCCGTGCCGTCATCTGAAGCAGTGCCGGTCTCAGTGGGCATGGGAAGACAAGATACGGCAAAGGCTGCCGTCCCTATCAGCATGATGCTAATCGTCAATACCGCTAATAATTTTATTGAGTATTTCATCCTGTATATCACTCCTTGGTTTTTAAAAATCAAATATCACTATTATTAACTTTTTTAAAATTTTTGCAAACAATTATTGAAGTTTTTTTATTTTTTGCCGCTTTTATTGTACTCCTGCAGGAAGTCTCTCCTGAAATCTTCATATCTGCCTTTTTTTATGGCATCCCGGCTTCTTTTTACCATATCCATAATAAAATGTATATTATGGATTGTGAGCAGCATGCTGGCCAGGATCTCCCGGCTTTTGACCAGGTGCCTTATATAGGCTGCAGAAAAATTCCTGCAGGTATAGCAGGTGCATCTATCATCTATAGGACCAAAATCCACAGCAAACTGTTTATTTTTCAGGTTTATCCTCCCCCCGGATGTAAATGCGCTGCCGTTCCTGGAGATGCGGGTGGGCATCACACAGTCAAACATATCAATACCCAGTCCGATCGCTTCCAGTATTCCCCCGGGATCTCCCAGGCCCATGAAATATAAAGGCTTTGTCCTGTCTGCATGTTCTATTGAATATGAGAGCATCTCCATGGTCAGCCCTCTTTCCTCCCCTACGCTCAGTCCGCCGAAGGCTATGCCGTCAAAGCCCATCGATGATATCTCTACAGCGCAGTATCTCCTCAGCTCCCTGATAAATCCTCCCTGAACGATACCGAATATCTTCATGCCGGATCCCTGCATGCGCCTGCCTTCCTCCAGTGAAGCAGCTGCCCACCGGTTTGTCCTGTCTGCAGCTTCCCTGGTATATCTATGATCCTGGTTATAGGGTATGCATTCATCAAGCACCATGGCTATGTCGGAACCTATGCCGGCCTGCAGCCTTATTACATCTTCCGGCGTAAAGAGATGTCTTGACCCGTCTATTATGGAACGGAACTCGACTCCGTCCCGCAGGACTTTCCTGATGCCTCCCAGGCTGAATACCTGGAATCCGCCGCTATCGGTAAGGATGCTCCTATTCCAGTTCATGAAACTGTGCAGTCCTCCTGCCTGCTTGATCACCTCTATTCCCGGCTGCAGATAGACATGATAGAGATTACCCAGGATTATGGTGCATCCCATGGCCTTGAGGTCATCGGGCCTGGCAGCTCTTACTGCCGCCCTTGTGCCTACAGGCATAAATACCGGGGTCTCTACCGTGCCGTGGGCGGTTGTAAGAAGGCCGCACCTGGCCCGGGTCTTCCTATCCTGTTGTCTTATCTGAAAAAACATATTGCTGTATCCAGGGACTTATCTATATTATTAACATACAGTCGCCGAAACTGTAAAACCTGTATTGTTTTTTTATGGCCTCGCTATAGGCCTCAAGCACCTTTTCTCTCCCGGCAAATGCACTTATCATTATCAGGAGGGTGGACCTGGGAAGATGGAAATTGGTTATCATGGCATCAACTGCCCTGAATCTGTAGGGCGGGTAAATATATATACCGGTGCGTCCTGAGCTTTTTTCTATCCTGCCATGCCTGGCCATTACCGTCTCCAGCACCCTGGCGCTGGTCGTACCAACAGCGATGATCCTTCTTTTTTCATTCCTGGCTGCTTCTATGGTGCCGGCCTGGACATCATCAATGGAATAATATTCCTCATGCATCTTATGTTCTTCTATATTACTGCAGGCAACCGGCCTGAAAGTCCCGTACCCGATATCCAGAGACAGGCTGGCAAACTGTATTCCGCTGCTTTTGAGCATGTCCATAAGTTCCGGTGTAAAGTGCAGTCCGGCTGTAGGAGCTGCGGCAGAGCCTTCCCGGTCGGCATAGACTGTCTGATATCTTCTCCCGTCGATATCGGCTGACTTTATATAAGGCGGAAGCGGTACCTGTCCGCTGGCCGCAAAGACCTCTTCTACGGGCCTGTTAAAATCTACCAGGGCCCGGCCCCGTTCGAATTTTTCCAGTACCTGGAAATAGTCGGCTCCTATATAGACCCTGTCGCCTGCTTTAAGCCTTTTTGAAGGCTTTAACAGGACCTGCCACCCTCTGCCCCTGTCCTTTCCCAGCACAAAACATTCAATGGAAGCTCCAGTCTTTTCCTTCTTACCGAAAAGCCGGCACCGGGCCACCCTGCTGTTATTTATTACCAGCACATCGCCTTTCTTCAGGTATCGGCCCAGATTATAGAAGATGTCATGCTTTAGCCTGCTGTCAGAGCGATTTACTATCATCAGCCTGGAATGGTCGCGCTCCTCAAGGGGCTTCTGTGCGATCAATCTCTCGGGTAGACTGTAGTCAAAAAGTCTTAGGTCCATATGCTGCAGGTCAAAAAAGCTTTTGTCCGGGATCTTTTTCTATTCCCATATATCTGAATGCCCTGACTGTTGCCACCCTGCCCCTGGGGGTCCTCTTTACAAAACCGAGCTGGAGCAGGTAGGGTTCATAGACATCCTCGATAGTATTTGTATCTTCTCCAATGGAAGCTGCTATGGTACCCACTCCCACGGCTTCACCATTGAACTTGACCACCAGCGTGTCAAGTATCTTTTTGTCTATCACATCCAGTCCCAGCTTGTCTATATCCAGCCTGTCCAGGGCGGTTTCCGCAGATGCCCGGTCTATCTTTCCGTCACCGCCTACAAGTGCATAATCCCTGACCCTTCTCAGGAGCCTGTTTGCGATCCTGGGGGTTCCCCGGCTTCGGGAAGCCAGCATGGCTGCGCCTCTGTCGGTTATTACAAGATCCAGTATCCGGGCTGATCTTTTTATGATCTTTACCAGGCTGTCATTATCATAGTAGTCGAGCCTGAGGTTCACCCCAAAACGGTCCCTGAGAGGAGATGCCACCAGCCCTATCCTGGTAGTAGCCCCGATTATGGTAAAGGGTGCTATATCTATCCTGATGGATTTTGCAGAAGGTCCCTTGCCTATTATTATATCAAGTTTGTAATCTTCCATAGCCGGGTAAAGGATTTCCTCCACAGTGCGGTTAAGCCTGTGTATCTCATCTATGAAGAGAACGTCAAGGTCTTCAAGATTGGTAAGTATGGCAGCCAGGTCTCCTGCCCTTTCAATGGCAGGACCGGATGTTATCCTGAAGTTCACGTTCATCTCATTTGCTATGATCTCAGCCAGGCAGGTCTTTCCCAGACCAGGCGGTCCTGACAGTATTACATGGTCGAGAGGCTCGCTCCGTTTCCTGGCAGAGTCTATAAAAACCCTGAGATTCTCCACCAGCTTTTCCTGGCCGGTAAATTCCGAGATCAGCCTGGGCCTCAGGCTCCTGTCAAGCTCCAGGTCTTCTTTTTTGTAGTTGGGATCAATATCCGGATTACCCTGATATCCCTGGCCTTCACTTGTAATGGTCATACCTCCTTAAGGGCTATTCTCAGTATGTCTTCCACTTTGCTGTCCTCCACATCCCCGGGTCTTATCTTTGAAAGAGCCCTGCTTATCTCCCTGCTGTTGTAGCCGAGAGTCTTAAGTGCCTGCTTTACCTCAAAGATCTTATCTCCTTCAGGTATGCCGCCCGCCATGCCCGATTCTATCATGTCTTCCTGGTCAAATTTATCCTTAAGCTCCAATATCAGCCTTTCAGCCAGTTTTTTGCCTATGCCCGGCACCCTGCTGGCCATATCGGCATCCCTGGCGGTTATTATGCGCCTGAGCTCCCGGAAATCATATATAGTCAAAGTACTGAGCGCGATCTTTATGGATATGCCTGAAACTGACAGGAGCTTTAAAAATATTTCCCTGTCTTCCCGGCTGAAAAATCCCACCAGCCTTATCTCATCTTCCCTCACGTAGGTATGTATATCCATCTCGACAATTTCGCCCAGTCCGGGAAGCTTTTCGAATGTCTTTCCCGAGATCAAGACCTCAAATCCTATCCCCCCCGAAGCTACCACCACTCTGGAGGGTGTCTTTTCAAGTATTTCCCCTTTTAACCTGGCTATCATGATCTAAAGTCTCCAGCCTGTCCGGCTTTATCCTTGAATTTATAATAGCTGCCATGACATATCGATACCGCCATTGCATCCCATGCATCATCAGCTTTGGGAAAAAAGTCATCTTTTACACCCAGTATGGCTTTAAGCATATATTTTACCTGTTTTTTAGTGGCCCTCCCATATCCTACTACAGCCTGCTTTATCTCCAGGGGTGTATATTCATAAATATCCAGCCCCTTTGTGCTTCCAGCCAGCATGAGCACTCCCCTGGAATGTCCTACCTTTATGGCGGTTTTGGTATTGGAACTGAAAAATAGCTCCTCTATAGCCATACAATCGGGTCTATAGATATCTATTATGTGCACCAGGTCGTTGAATATAATCTCCAGCCGCCGGCACAGGGGGTCTTTCCTGCCGGTTATTATGCATCCGGTGTATATGGGACTGTATGCAGACCCATTTATATCCACTATGCTGACACCTGTTGTCTCCAGGCCCGGGTCGACGCCCAGGACTCTAAAACCGCCTTGAGACATCATCATCCTTCGTCCAGTGCATCCAGGATCTCCTGGCTTAATTCTATATTTGAATGGACATTTTGTACATCATCATGTTCTTCCAGGGCATTTATCAGCCTCATTGCTTTCTTGCCCTCTTCCAGGGAAAGCTCCAGAGTGGATTTAGGAACCAGGCTTATTTCACTGGTCTTAATACTGATATCATTTGCCTGTAAAGACTCCTTTACCCTGACGAAATCAGCAGGATCTGCCTTTATCTCGAAGAAACCGTCGGCTTCTTCGATATCTTCGGCCCCGGAATCGATGACTTCCAGCATGAATGCCTCTTCATCCTTTACAGTGCTTTTCTCAACTACTATCAGCCCCTTTCTTTCAAACTGCCAGCTCACGCTGCCTGATTCGCCAAGGTTGCCCCCATATTTTCCAAAAGTATTCCTTACATCGGATGCAGTCCTGTTCCTGTTTTCTGTGAGCGCCTCTACGATCACGGCTATCCCCCCGGGTCCGTATCCTTCATATGCTATGCTCTCGTAATTTTCACCTTCAATTTCCCCGGTACCCCTTTTAATAGCCCTGTCAATATTTGCCTGGGGCATATTATATTCCTTGGCTTTTGCTATGGCATTGGCAAGAGTTATATTATCCCTGGGGTCCGAGACTCCTCCGCCATCCTTTATTGCTACTATTATGCCTTTGGAGAGCTTGCCGAAAAGATTTCCTCTTTTAGCGTCTTCCTTTGCCTTTTTATGTTTTATGGAATGCCATTTTGAATGTCCCGACATATTATTTCTCCTTTGGGTCTTTCCTTATCATCCCTAAAAAATACTCATGTATAATAGTATCATCTGTCAGCTCCGGATGAAATGCGCTTACCAGTATATTGTTTTCCCTGGCCAGGACTATCTCCCCTTCCCGCATCCCCAGGACCCTGACATCATTTCCTTTCCTGATAATCTTTGGCGCCCTTATAAATACTGAATTAAATTCCTTTTTTCCTGTCCCATTATCAAGGTCAAGGCTAATCAGCTGCTCAAAACTTTCGATCTGGCGCCCGTATGCATTCCTTTCCACGTCAATATCGATAAGTCCCATCTGTGCAGCTTCCCCATCCGCTTTTTTTGACAACACTATAAGCCCGGCGCAGGTGCCGAAAATGGGCTTGCCGCTTCTGGAGAATTCGTATATCTTTTGCACCAGGCCATATTTTGCCAGTAGTTTATTTATGGTAGTACTCTCCCCCCCTGGTATTATAAGGCCGTCAACCCGGTCCAGGTCCGGGGGGATCCTTATCTGGACAGCTTCCACCTTCATCTTTTTCAATAAGCTAATATGCTCCCTGAAATCTCCCTGCAGGGCAAGTACTCCCACCGTAATATCCTTCATAGCCTGTTACCATCCCCTGCCGGCGATCTTCTGCCCCGCCTCCAGGTCGCTTACTGCTGTCCCGGCCATGGGATTGCCCAGGCCCCGGGAAACCCTGGCCAGTATCTCCGGGTCTTCAAAATGAGTGGTGGCCTCGACTATGGCAGCGGCCATCCTGGATGGATTTTCTGACTTGAATATACCCGAACCTACAAAAACACCATCAGCCCCCAGCTGCATTATCATGGCTGCATCAGCCGGTGTGGATATGCCCCCTGCAGAAAAGTTTACCACCGGGAGTGTTTTTTTCTCATGAATATCTTTTACCAGGTCATAAGGCGCGCCCATTTCCTTGGCTATGGTCATCAGCTCCTCTTCCGGCATAACGGTCAGTCTTGCTATCTCATCCATTATATTCCTCATATGCCTTACTGCTTCTATCACATCACCGGTACCGGCTTCGCCCTTGGTCCTCACCATAGCTGCGCCTTCACCGATACGCCTCAGGGCTTCTCCCAGGCATGTGGCTCCGCAGACGAACGGGACCTTGAACTTCCATTTATCTATATGGTATTTCTCATCTGCCGGGGTAAGCACCTCGCTTTCATCTATATAGTCTACGCCTATGGCTTCCAGTATCTGTGCCTCCCCAAAGTGTCCTATCCTGGCCTTGGCCATAACCGGGATGGAGACCGTATCCATTATTTTCAATATTATCTCTGGATCTGTCATCCTGGCTACCCCGCCGGAGGACCTTATATCTGCCGGTATCCTTTCCAGAGCCATGACTGATACCGCACCTGCATCTTCGGCTATTTTTGCCTGTTCCGGAGTGGTGACATCCATTATCACTCCGCCCTTTAGCATCTGGGCCAATCCGGACTTTACCTTGAAACTTGATTTTTCCATTTTACATCTCCTTTAACTTGTACCTATACCCAGGGACATCTTCTCCAGTCTATCTATCCTCTCTTCTATGGGAGGATGGGAATCAAATAATTTTTTAAATATGACTTTTGAATCCCTTCCCAGGGGATTATTTATAAACAGATGGGCAGTAGCGCTATTGGCTGTCCTGACCTGACTGTTATCCTTTATCTTCTTCAGGGCATTTGCCAGTCCTGCCGGATACCTGGTTATCAGGGAACCGGATGAATCAGCCAGGTATTCCCGGCTCCTCGACACTGCCATCCTTATAATCGTAGCCACCAGCGGTGAGAGCAGTATGAATATGATCCCTATGACCAGCAATATGATCATAAATACCCCGCCGCCAGACTTCGATGATCTCCTGCCGCGGCCTCCAAAAAGCATAAACCTGGCCATGATATTTGCCAGTATGGAGATCATTCCCACCAGCACCACGATTACAGTCCCCAGAAGTATATCGTAATTTTTTATATGTGCAAGCTCATGCGATATTACTCCCTTTAATTCCTCATCATCAAGTCCTTCCAGCAGGCCCCTGGTAAATACTATTACTCCCTTTTGGGGATTTCTCCCTGTGGCAAAAGCATTCATCCCCCTGTCAGGTATCTCATAGATCCCGGGCATGGGGACACCCGCTGCGATGGCAAGACCTTCCACCATATAATATACCCTTGTATCCTTTTCTCTTGACAGGGGCCTGGCGCCGGTAAGGGAAAGGACTATCCTGTCACTGAAATAATAACTGCCGGCACTGACAAACAATGCAATGACCAGTGCCAGCACCAGAAGCACTATGGAGAATGCAGTCCCATAGCCATATCTGTAATCAAAATACATGCCAATAAAGTAACCGATAAGGGATACGAAAAAAATGAATCCCAGTATCAATAGTACAGTCTTGGCCCTGTTTTTTGCTATATCTTCATACATTTTAAGATAATCCCATCCAGAGAATATTTTTCTAGAATTCTACCTTGACCGGTCCCCTGGCCTCTTCTTCATCTATCTCAAAATAATCTTTACCTGTAAAATTAAATATCCTGGCAAATATATTGCCGGGGAAAGTCTGTATCCTGGTGTTAAACTTCATAACCGTATCATTATAGAACTGCCTTGCATAGGCGATATTGCTCTCAATGCCGTTAAGCTGCTCCATAAGCCTGGAAAAATGTGCATCTGCCTTGAGGTCGGGATATCTTTCTGATACTGCAAACAGGGATTTAAGCGTATCGGTCAGCATATTCTCAGCTTTTGCCTGGTCTTTTATATTGCCGGCCTCTATCCCCTGTCTTCTGGCTGCTATTACCTTTTCCAGGGTCTCCTTCTCATGTGCGGCATAACCTTTTACAGTTTCCACCAGGTTTGGTATCAGGTCATATCTTTTTCTCAGCTGCACATCTATCTGGTGCCAGGAATTATCTACCCGGTTTCTCAGGGTGACTATAGAATTGTATATTCCTATGCCTGAGCCTATTACAAGCAATATACCTATGACTATGACGATTATAAGTGTTACCAGACCGATCACCATCCCATCCTCCTTTTACCGTTTTTTCAGTGCCGTCCTGCGGCAAAAAATCTTTATAGACATTGATAGATTATAACATATAAAAAGTCCTAAAAATATAAATCCAGCACGCATCAGGCCGGGTCTTTACCTCTTTTTTTGATTATCTTTTAAGAAGGCTGATACTTTTTTACACTATACCTTATTTATGGTATATTTCTTCTATTGTTTTAACAAGGATACGTTTTAGTGGAGATAGCATATATCTCTGGAAGGAGAATAGATGAGTAAAAAGGGCTGTTCAAACAATAAGGTAATAGGTCTGGTATCGGGTAATGGTTCGGGAAAGACTACCCTGGCTGAATGCCTTTTATTCAATTCAAAATCGGTTGAGCGGCTTGGCAAAGTCGAGGAAAAAAATACAGTCTCCGATTATACTGATATGGAGAAAGCAAAGGGTTTTAGCATCAGTTCAAGCATAATGCACTATAGCTGGAAAGACTTTAATATAGATATAATCGATTCACCAGGCTACAGCGACCTTATCGGGCAGGCCCAGGCTGCCATCAAGGTTTCTGACAGCATACTCATGGTCATCGATGCAAAATCAGGCATACAGGCGCCTACGGAGATAATACTGGAGCAGCTGCAGGAACACACCCGCCCCATGATCATAGTTCTGAACAAGATGGACCTGGAGAATATTGATTTTATAAAGACTGTAGAAGACATCAAGAGCAGTTATGGCCTTAATCTGGTCCCCATCACTATGCCAGGCAATACCGGTGAAGGTTTTTCAAAAGTAATAGACATACTCCAGAACCAGGGATATGAATACAGTGACGGCAGCTTCAGGGGGTCAAAGACTGATATAGACGGATCTATAAGCGGGCAGGCGGGCGATGCCCATAATGACCTTGTGGAATCGATCGTGGAAACTGATGATGAGCTTCTGAACAAATACCTTGAAGGAGAAAAGATAGAAGAAAACCTTTTAAGCAGCATATTGAAAAAAGCCGTGGTATCAGGTGAGGTAATACCGGTTTTTGCCGTCTCTGCCGCCAGGAATTTTGGCATAGACCTGCTTATGGATTATATGAACGGCCTTCTTCCCTCCCCGCTTGACACGCCGCCCATAGAGGTTACCGTAGACGGAAAGGAAACCCGGGTGGAACCATCAGAGGATGGTCCTTTCCTGGCTTATGTTTTCAAGACAATGGCAGATCCCTATATCGGGAAATTGTCGATATTCAGGATTTTTTCAGGGACCATGAAGGCCGGGGAAAGTTTTATGACTCCTGAAAGCGGCAAGGCCTTAAAATTCAGCAATATATTCAAACTGCAGGGCAAAGAACAGGTTGAGATAGAAAGCGCTTCCTGCGGCGAGATAGTAGCTGTCTCAAAACTTATGGAGATCGAGAATGATGACTCCATTTATTCCAGCAGCCAACCCATGGTCATAAAGAAAGTGGATTATTTGCAGCCTACTTTTCCCAGGGCTATCATGCCCAGGAGCAAGGGCGATGAGGAAAAGATCAGCAACAGCCTGGGTAAGCTGGTACAGGAAGACCAGACCCTGAAGCAGGAATTGAACATCGAAGTACACCAGAATATACTCTGGGGAATGGGCGACCTGCATCTTTCCATAACCAGGGATAAACTAAAAGAAAAATATGATGTAGACATCGATATGGTTGCTCCCCAGGTAGCCTACAAAGAGACAATCAAAAAGAGCGCCAAGGCTGAATATAAGTATAAGAAACAGTCCGGGGGAAGAGGGCAGTTCGGACATGTTTTCATAGAGCTCAAACCCTTAAAAAGCGGTGAAGGTTTTGAGTTTACTGACAGCATATTTGGCGGATCCATTCCAAAGGGCTATATTCCTGGAGTAGAAAAAGGTATCAGGGAGGCTCTGGAAAACGGGGTGCTGGCCAAATTCCCTGTCATAGATGTAGGGGTAAACCTTTATGACGGTTCTTACCATACTGTCGATTCATCAGAGATGGCCTTTAAGATAGCGGCTTCAATGGCATTTAAAAAAGGCATGCAGGATGCTGCGCCTATAATACTTGAACCAATAATGGAGCTGGATATAACAGTCCCGGAAAAATATATGGGCGATATTATAGGCGATATCAATTCCAAAAGGGGCAAGATAATATCTATGACCCCCGACAGCAATAAAAAACAGCTTATAAAAGCATCGGTACCGCAGTCAGAAGCTTTCAACTATGCAATAGACCTGACATCTCTTACCCAGGGCCGGGGCAGATTCTCACAGAAATTCCTCAAATATGAAGAGCTGCCCTTTAATCTCAAGGAAAAACTTATGGAAGAAAGGAAAGAACAGGAAGAATGAAAGGTGACAGCCGGAAATATCTTGGTATCCTTGACCGTTTTCCCTATATACTGGTGATCATAATAATAGGTTTTTCACTTATATTCTTTTTCGCTGTAAGGAATAATCTCCCTCTTGATTTTTTTTCAGCCGGCAGCAGCGCCCAGACACAGGAAGAATCTGATTATTCCGTTTTTATTACATCTCCTGCAAACAACAGGATATTTAATCTTATCAATTCCAAGGAGACCGTCCCCATAGAGGTAAAGAGCAAACAGGCCGAAACCGAAGGGCTCCAGATCGAGATCCTGGTTGACGGAGAGCAGGTAAAGCTGTTTAATTCTCCCCCCTTCGAATATAACTGGAACCCTTTCGATGCAGACGAATATGAGATCTCTGCCAGGGTGCTGGATGATAATGGTGAAATACTTTCCCGGTCTAACCCGGTTACTATCGTGGTGGAATATGAGATGGAAGAGCAGCAGAATACCATAATAAGTGTGGACATAGAGGAGAAAAAAGAACTTATACTCTCACAGTCTACCTACCGGCCCCAGAATACCATACCTCCGGGGGTGCCTATCTTTTCCTATAAATGCTACTCGCCTCCTGAGGTAGACGGGAATTTTGCAGAATGGGACATATTTGAGAAATTCTCCAATTTTGAACCTACTATAAAAAAAGAAAATTACACTACCCACACCGATGTCAGCGGCACTTTTTCCTCCTGCTGGGATGATGAGAATTTTTATTTCGCAATACAGGTGATCGATGATGTTTTCAGTCAAAATTATACTGGCAATGAGATAAACAAGGGTGACAGCATAACTATGGTGTTTGATACCGATCTTACGGGGGACCTCCAGATATCATTTTATAACAGCGATGATTACCAGATAGATCTCTCACCCGGTAATTTTTCTTCCATCTTTGCCGAATCCTATATGAGCTGGCCTTCAGATGCCCCGCCCAGAGGGGTATCGGTAGCATCCAACAGGCTGGCAAACGGTTATGTCCTCGAGGCCAGCATACCCTGGTATAATTTTTCTGATTTTGTGCCTGCTGACGGTTCCGTTATAGGGTTTACTGTTTCAATACTGGATACCGATAACCTGGATACCACAGAACTGGTGATATCTTCTTCCAGCGTGTTTGATATAAATAATGTATCCACCCTGGGTGCCCTGGTCCTTATAGATGCCGGCAATATACAGGAAGAAGATCCTGAACAGGAAAATGGGGATATTCAATAAAGTCCTGGCAGTTATGGCCAGGATATTCAGCAACAGGAACTTCATATTCATACTTGCTTTCGTGCTTGGTTTTGCCGCTGGCAATATAGGAGACTGGCTCAGGTATCTTGTACTACCGGCCCTGGGCATAGTTATGACAGTTTCCATGCTGGAGATACCCAACCGTTCATTTCTTCCATTGAGGGACGCAGTAAAACCTTCTGTTGTCATATTCTTGTTGAATTATGTAATTTTTTCCATTGTGACCCTTGTCCCCGCCTATTTTTTCATAGAAGATGCGGAACTATGGAAAGGTTTCGTTATCGCGGCTGCATCTCCCGCAGGTGTAGCCATAGCACCTTTTACAGGAATACTGGGGGGAAATAAGGCATTTTCCCTTAAGGGTGTGATAGCATCACATCTGATGGCAGTGCTCATAATTCCTTTCTATGGCTGGTTATTCATAGGCTCCAGTTTCATTCAGCCGGTCAGGCTGCTTATACTGTTTTCAGAGCTGATCCTGGCACCATTTGTGGTTTCAAGGCTGATCCTCAAGTTCAGGGCAGAAAAAAATATACTCAGACGGCGGGGAATCATAACCAACTGGGGACTATTTGTAGTCATATTTACAGTTATAGCCCTTAACCGCAGCTATTTTTTATCTTATCCCGGTACAGTAGGGGTAGTAAGTGCCATAACTGCTGCTGCAGTTCTGGTCACCGGCCTGGTCGCGGAACTGATACTTAAAAAAACCGGTATAGGAGCAAAGAACAGAAGCAGTTATATATTATTTGCCACCATAAAAAACGGCGGGTTCGCAGCTGCAGCCGCCCTTTCACTTTCCGGAGAACGTGCATCTCTGCCTCCGGCGATAATAAGCGTTTTTATAATCATATATCTTATTTATCTCAGCCTGCGTGCCGGAAGTTTCAGGAAGGATGCCGGAGCATCTCTGTCTGTACCGGCTGAAAACCAATAGATTTAGACTGCCGATGTGATAGAATATGTTAGATTGCCGGGAGGCAGGTTAAAACTGATAAATGCAGTGTCTTCCGGAAAAGTTCATATGGATAAAACTGATAAAAAAAATTCATATAAAATAGAGATAAGGGGTATTGTGCAGGGGGTCGGTTTCCGTCCCTTTATATACAGGCTTGCCAGAACGCTTGGCATAAAAGGCACTGTCGCCAATACTACTGAGGGTGTAGTCGTAAGTACGGCAGGGCTTTCTGACCGCGATCTTCAGGGATTTACCGATGCTATTTTGAAACAGAGTCCCCCGGCATCAAAAATAGAAGATATCAGAACTATAATAGTACAGGATAAGGCCAGTTATAGCGGGTTTTCTATTGAAAAAAGCAGGGACACGGGAAAAAGGTTCCAGCTGGTGTCGCCGGACCTGGCAACATGTGAAAGCTGCCGTAAGGACATCCTTGATCCTCATGATAAGCGGCGTTACCATTATCCGTTTACAAACTGCACCAATTGCGGCCCCAGGTTTACCATAATAAAGAGGATGCCCTATGACCGCCCCCATACCACCATGGACCGTTTTCGGATGTGTCCCGACTGTGAAAAAGAATATTCCGATCCCCTTGACCGCAGGTTCCATGCCCAGCCTAATGCATGCAGTGCCTGTGGCCCCCGCCTGGTGCTTGTAGACAGCAATGGTAAGGCCATCGAGAGTGATGAACCCTTAAAAGATGCTTCAGCGCTGCTGGGCGATGGAAAGATCATTGGGCTGAAGAGCCTGGGAGGGTTCCAGATAGCCTGTAATGCATTATCTGATGAGGCCGTAAATAGTCTAAGGTCACGCAAATCAAGGCCTGCCAAGCCTTTTGCGATAATGGCTGCCAATACCGGATGGATAGAAAAATACTATCATATTGACAGCCTTGAGGGATCACTGCTTAGATCTCCCCGGGCACCCATAGTACTTCTCAGGAAAAAACCGGGGGATTATCCCCTCTCCTGCCAGGTCTCCCCCGGCAACAAGTATGAGGGCATAATGCTCCCCTATACGCCCATACATCACATACTGTTTGAATATTTCGGGACTCCCCTGGTGATGACCAGCGGCAATATCAGCGAAGAACCCATTGCCTCTGAAAATAATGATGCCTACGGCAGACTGAAAAATATCTGTGATTACTATCTGATGCATGACCGGGATATTTTCTCCAGATATGATGACTCAGTTGTGCGCGCCTTCAGGGGCAGGGAGATGGTCCTTAGAAGGGCCAGGGGATATGCCCCCTACCCGTTAAAACTGGATATAGAACCGGTTGAAAAAGACATCCTGGCTTCCGGTGCCCAGGAAAAAAATACTTTTACCATACTTACCAAGAATTATGGGATCACCAGCCAGCATATCGGAGATCTTGATACTGCCCCATCCATTGATTTTTACCGGTCCAGCCTTAAAAACTATCAGAATATTTTCGGTATTGACCATTTTGGCATTATAGCACATGACATGCATCCTGATTACCGTTCCACCAGGGATTCTGAAGCCCTTGCCGGGAAAACGGAGATGCTTTTCCCGGTGCAGCACCATAAGGCGCATATAGCCTCGGTTATTGCTGAAAATCATATACATTCCCATCTTCTGGGATTTTCCTGGGACGGGACCGGTTATGGCGAAGACGGAAAAATATGGGGAAGCGAAGTATTCTCCGTAAACAGGAGCCTGGACTTCCAGAGGATAGGACACCTTTCAGAAAAAATACTTCCCGGCGGGGATATTACCATAAAAAGACCTTACCGCATGGCAGCAGCCTATTTATATTATATGTTCCGTGACGATGACCGGACGGCAGCCCATATACTGGATAATATGACTTATGGTAAAATACAAAAACAGGAGCTGGATATATTGACGGGGCAGCTTGAGACTGGTTTTAACAGTCCCGCCACTACAAGCATGGGCAGGTTTTTTGATGCTGTCAGCTCCCATCTGGACCTAAAGCATGTTATATCCTATGAGGGAGAGGCAGCCATTGCTCTGGAGATGGCCATAGATGACAGTTATGCAGACTTCCTGGATAAGGCAGGCCTGTCCTTTATCGATGAGAACTGCCGCTATGATATAAGGTTTTTGCAGCAAGATGACAGTTTTATAATAGATGATATGCATATTTTCAGGCAGTTATTCGAAGATAAGGCTTCCGGTGCCGATAAGGGGCTTATCAGTTTCAGGTTCCATAATACCCTGGCACAGGTCATCACTGATGTCAGCTGCCGCCACAGGGATAAGACGGGGACCCGGACTATAGCACTCAGCGGAGGAGTATTCCAGAATAGATATCTTCTGGACCTGTGCTATACTCTTCTGAACAATAATGGTTTTGAAGTATATACTAACCTAAAAGTCCCGGTAAATGACGGCGGAATATCACTGGGGCAGGCCTATATGGCCCTGAATTTTAAAAATAATATAAGGAGAAATTGATCATGTGTCTTGCCATACCTGCGAAGATAATAAAAATAAAAGGTAATATTGCTGAGATCGAAAGCCTGGGGGTAAAAATGGAAGTTGAGATATCCCTTATCCCTGATGCAAAAAAAGGCGATTATGTAATAGTCCATGCTGGTTTTGCCATATCATTAGTTGAAAAAGAAGAAGCCCTGGCTACCCAGGGATACTGGAAGGAATGGCTTGATGTACAGGAAGATTGAAGAGCTAAGAGATTCAATAGCTAAAAATAAGCCCGGCAAAGGCATTAATATAATGGAGGTCTGCGGCACCCATACCATGTCCATTTCAAGGTCCGGGCTAAGACAGCTCCTTCCGGAAGATGTCAACCTTATCAGCGGGCCCGGCTGCCCCGTATGCGTTACCTCAAGCCACGACATAGACCATATGATAGGAATAATAAGGGAGTATCCTGTAACCCTGTTTACTTTTGGGGATATGATAAGGGTACCCGGCACAGTTTCAAGCCTTTTGGATGAAAGATCGCAGGGAAAGGATGTAAGGGTATGCTATTCACCCATGGATGCACTTGATCATGCCAGAAAAAATCCCAAAAAAGAAGTTGTTTTTGTAGCAATTGGATTTGAGACTACCTCTCCCCTTACCGCAGTTTTATTAAAGCGGGCCAAGGAAGAAGATATCAAAAATTTCTATATATTCAATACCCATAAGCTTGTTCCTCCTGCCCTGGAAATGCTCATGCTTGATGAGGAAATAAAAGTTGATGCCTTCTTATGTCCCGGACATGTTTCAGCAATAATAGGCAGCAAACCTTATGAGTTCATTGCAAAAAGATACAGGACGCCATGCGTGATATCCGGCTTTGAACCGGTAGATATACTGCAGTCCCTGAATATGATTATAAACCAATATAATGCTGGTAAACCAGAGGTCCAGATACAATATGACAGGGTGGTGAAACCAGATGGCAATCCAGCCGCAGCGGCAGCCATATATGAGGTATTTGAGCCGGTAGATTCTTATTGGAGAGGAATAGGGACCCTGCCGCTGGCAGGACTGGGGCTGAAAAACACATACTCGAAATTCAATGCCGCCGGGATGTTTCCGGTAGAAATCACCCAATCGGAAGAACCGAAAGGATGCAAATGCGGCGAAGTACTCAAAGGCATACTAAAACCTTTTGACTGCAGGCTATTCGCCGCCACCTGTACTCCGGAAAGACCTATTGGACCATGCATGGTCTCAAGCGAAGGATCCTGTGCCGCATATTATAAATATGAAAGGCAGGCTTATAAAATTGATCAATAAATTTTCAGACAAAATCATACAATTAGCCCATGGAGACGGCGGCCTTAAGACCAGGCAGCTGATCGATCATCTTTTAGATAAATATCTGGGGAATGAGGTGCTTTCCCGCCTGGACGACAGCTCCGTGATAGACATAGGGCCAAATAAAAAACTTGCATTCACTACAGACAGTTTTGTTGTTGATCCTATCTTCTTCCCCGGCGGTGATATTGGCAAACTCTCTATTTGCGGTACTGTAAATGATCTTGCCGCTTCAGGAGCTCATCCTACCGCTATAAGTCTGGCCCTCATTTTAGAGGAAGGGCTTCCGGTGAAGCACCTTGAAAAGATCTTGTCATCTATTAAAAAGACACTCGATGAGACAGGACTCAATGTGATAACCGGTGATACCAAAGTTGTAGGCAGGGGCAATGCAGATAGTATTTTCATA
>CAYPXQ010000231.1:0-6895 GCA_964414685.1 uncultured Actinomycetota bacterium | reverse complement strand
CAATAATATTTTAAAAATATTTTTTAATACCGCCATATTTTGAAATATTATCAGGGTAGATACTCCATAGGGTTCTGGGCGGCACCGTTTATCCTTATCTCGAAATGAAGGTGTGGGCCTGTAGACCATCCAGTAGATCCCACACGGCCTACCTGTCCGCCTCTTGCCACCAGCTGTCCCATGGATACATCTATGCTGGAAAGATGAGCATACCAGGTGGCATAGCCTCCGCCATGGTAAAGCATTACCGAATATCCATATCCTCCAAAATAGCCAGACTGTATGACCTCGCCGCCTGCTGCAGCCAGCACCGGTGTCCCATAGGGAGCACCTATGTCAATACCAGAATGAAACCTGTTTATCCCCAGTATGGGGTGTATCCTGTATCCAAAACCGGATACCATAGGACCTTTTGCCGGCCAAAGCAGTTTTCCAGAGGGAGGTATACCATATTTGTAGCTCTCCAGGATCTTTATTAATTCGTCTTCCTTCTCCGCCAGCTCAGCCTCCATCTTTATAAGCTGCTCCTTATTAGCTGTGGTCTGGGAAAGAAGTGTCTTTTTCTGGCTGTACAGCCCTTCTATCTGGGCTGCTTTTTCCTCGGACTGGGAAACAAGACGGCTTATCTCCTGCTCGTATTCCCTCTGTTCCTCCCTGAGCTCTAACATGACCTTTTTCATGGTCATGACGGCATTTCTCTTATCCTTTACCAGGTGGACATTGTCATTTCCCTGCCTGGTAAACAGGCTTACCAGTTTTAGATTGGATGTGAATTGCACGAAATCCTTTACATCAAGGAGCAGCTCCAGGATGTGATTGGCACCGTTTTTATACATATAGGATACACGGTTATTGAGGATCCTTAAGTTTTCTTCAAGTTCTGATTCTATTGCTGCCAGTTCTTCTTCCCTGATGGCGATTTCTGCTGTAGTCTTTTCCACCTTTGTCTGTGCATCATCCTGCTGGACATGCAGGTCGTTGAGTTCGCCAAGGGCTGCAAGGAGCCGGGACTCTACTTCTGAGATCTCGCCGATATAGCGCTGTTCGGCAGCTTTGGCCTCTTCTATCTTCTGCCGGGTTTCTTCCCGCTGTTCCTTTACCTGTGCCAGTTCATCCTCTATTGTCTGGGAAAATATGTTCTCAGGGCAGGAAAACAGGACCAGTCCTAATAATAGTACTACCAATAGGCTGACGAATATTGCTGCGTACTTATTAATTGCTACTTTCATTTCTACGTTTATTGATTCAATTATACTATCAAACCATATATTTAATCAAATCTTAAGAAACTGTAAACAAAGACCGCCTTATCTCAGTCCTATAAGCCATGCAAATTATCATAAAATGATATATTATGGTACCCAGCATTTTAATCTGTTTTATTTAAAGACTGCCTGGGGAGACCTGTGGAAATAGAAAAGAAAAAATACTGGCTGCTGCTATACGGCCTGGTTACCGGCATAGTATTTGATATACTTTTCTACAATAAGACACTGGGCATATCCTATCCAGTATTTATATTGCTCATCCTTTCCATAACGGCACTTGTCTTCTGGAATAAATATGATGTACTTGACAACAGGGGATGGTTGTGGGCCATACCCATAATATTTTTATCATCGACATTTGCCATATTCTCAAACCAGGTGCTCAAGATATTGAATTCCATAATAATACCATTCCTTCTGGTCATGCTAATAATATTAGTCTCAAGGACAAACCGCAGTGACTGGGCTGACCTCAGGTTCCTGGGAGATTTCTTCAAAAGGGTATTCCTGCCCATAAGGTATATACATATGCCCTTTATAACATTCTTCAGGATGACTGACACCGACGGCAGGACAAACAAAAGGATATTTCCCAGGATAGCTATGGGCATCCTGATATCTGTTCCCATACTGGCCATTATAATCTGGCTTCTTTCTTCGGCAGATATCATATTCAAGGACCTGTTTGTAAGCGTTCCTATCTCCAGGATAATAAAGCACTTTTTCCTGGTGCTGGCCATTACCATTTATGCTGCATGCTTCTACTGGTCTATTGTCAGGGCCCAGGATGAGGATAAAAACCCCAGTTATGATCCTGTAAACTGGAAGAGGTCCCTGGACCCCATAGTCCTTCTCACCATACTATTCTTGCTGGACCTGGTGTATGCGGTTTTTTCATTTATCCAGTTCACCTATCTTTTTGGGGGAGAGTCTTTTGTGCTGCCTTCATCCTATACCTTTGCCGAATATGCCCGGAGGGGCTTCTTTGAGCTGTTGGCGGTAGCAGTCATAAACTTTGTAATAATCCTGATAACCGTATCATTTATAAGGAGGGAAAACAGCAAGCTGCACATCGCCAATAAGGTCCTGATGTCATTTATGGTATGCTTTACTTTTGTGATGCTGGCCTCGGCTTTCTACAGGATGCTTGTCTATGAACAGGCTTATGGATTCACATATCTAAGGATATTCGTACAGGCATTTATGGTGCTGCTGGTCTTCCTGTTCATGATAAATATAGTCTTTATCTGGTATTCCAGGCTACCCATTATAAAGGCGTATTTCATTGCCTCGCTTTCAGTGTACATAGCGCTTAACTTTGCTAATGTCGATGTGATAATCGCCCAGAATAATATTGAACGTTATGCGGAGACCGGAGAAATAGATATGGAGTATCTTAAGGGTCTGTCATATGATGCCATACCGCAGATGGCCCGGCTGGCAGGTGATAAGGAACTGGGCGATGAAGTGCTGAAATATTTTGGGGATAAAAAGCAGGAGCTTGAAGACCAGGACTGCTGGCAGAGCTTTAATCACTCCAGGTCAAAAGCGGCAGGAATAATAGACAAGACCAGCAGGGCATATCCTTAAAGGCTGATAATATGACGGCAGAGTCACAATATATCAACCGTAAATTCCTGCGGCAGGAATATATAAACAGGATAAACAGGGCCATAGACTTCATCGAAAAAAATATTGGAAACAAGCTTACCCTTGAAAAAATATCGGAAGCCTCAGGTTTTTCTGCTTTTCATTTCCACCGGATCTTTAAGGGCATAACCGGGGAGACCCTTAACAGCTACATTAAAAGGCTGCGTATAGAAAAAGCTGCCATGATGCTGGTATATAATCCCAGGCATAGCCTTACATACATTGCTGTAAAGTGCGGCTTTTCCGGCTCTGCAGCCTTTTCCCGGGCATTCAGGGAACATTATGGTATCAGTCCCTCAGGATACCGGAACAGCGGTTCCCGGGAGATTAGCAAGATAGGTAAAACAGAAAGCAAGAATAGCAAAATACAAAGCAAGAATAGCAAAGAAAATAATGCTTCTACCGTTTATATTGATCATAATACAATATATAGCGGCAGAAGGAGTACAAAGATGGATGTGCAGGTAAAACAATTACCGGAGATGCATGTAGCATATGTGCGTAATATCGGTCCATATGAAGGGGATGACCAGCTATTCGGTGAGCTCTTCGGGAAACTTGGCAGGTGGGCTGGACCAAGGGGCCTCATAAACCAGGATACACTATTCATGTCAGTATACTACGATGATCCCAGAATAACCGATAAAGAGAAACTGAGGGTAGATGTCTGCATGACTGTCCCCCTAGAAACAAAGGCTGAAGGCGAGATAAGTAAACAAAAGCTGGATGAGGGAATATATGCACTGGCAAGGTTTGAGATAAGAAAACCTTCAGAATATGGTGAAGCCTGGGAAGCAGTCTACAGGGATTGGCTGCCGGAAAGCGGCTACCAGCCTGACAATAAGCCCACTTATGAGATCTACAGGAATAATCCCAAAGAACATCCGGAAGGTGTCCAGGTCGTCGACATCTGCGTACCGGTCAAACCTTTATGATCATAACAGCCAAAGCGGAGAGCATCAGACTCTCCGCCTGCAGCTGTATCATTTTCTTATTGCTTATTTTATAAGGTCGGCAAACTTCTCCTCGAATTTTTCCACCTTGGGACCTACCACGACTGAGCAGTAAGGCTGGTCTGGATTATTTTCATAATATTCCTGGTGATAGTCCTCAGCACTGTAATATGATTCCAGCGGTTCCACCTGGGTCACTATGGGGTCCGTAAAGGCACCCTCCTCTTCCAGCTTTTCCATATAATCCCTGGCAGTATCTTCCTGCACGGGGTCTGTGTATAGTATTATGGAACGGTATTGTTCTCCAATATCATTTCCCTGCCGGTTAAGAGTAGTTGGATCATGTACATAGAAGAATACTTCCAGGAGCTTTTCATAACTTATTATATCCGGGTCAAAGACTACCTTTACCACCTCAGCATGCCCGGTCTTTTTGCTGGAGACCTCTTCATAAGTGGGGTTCTCCCTGTCGCCTCCGGCATATCCTGCTTCAGCATCCCGTACCCCCTTAAGCTGTGAAAAACTGGCCTCCATGCTCCAGAAACAGCCGCCCCCCAGGACAGCTACTTCAAAATCTTCTTCCAGATAGTTTTCCCGGGTGCTGCCGGTATTTTCCCCGGCTGCGGCGTTCTCCTTATTTTCTACCGTAGCGCATCCGTTTAAAGAAAACATAAATATAAATATGAATATGATAACTGCGGCTATATGCGATCTTCTCATAGCTTATTCCTCCTGTAATTACTACTAATACTATTATATTAATAATGCTATGAAAATTCAAAAATAGTTGAAAAAGTATGGAAAAACATTAAGAAGATGATCCAGAAAAAGGGAAGTCCGGCAAAGGGGACTTCCCTTGATGTGCTACCTGCCTTCCAGCTGTCTCACGGGTCTGGCTTCGATATAGCCCCTGTAGCCCCAGGGCTCCAGCTGGAACCTTGGTCCGTCTTCCTCCGCCCACTCAAATCCGTATATTTTGGGATCAAAATCATTTATGACATCCCATATCTCAGATATTGCATCCTCGAATTTTTCATCATCCTCATAAGGCTGGCCCTGAAATACCATCATCCTGCAGGGAGGAAGGTCTATAATCTCAAAACCTTTGGGTACATCTCCGGAATAGTCTTCCGGGACTTCTACCCCCTGGGCGTAAGTAGATGTACCCGGTTTTTTAAGATTTTCCGGCAGCCACATGCCGATTGGCTCGTAAAGGGCTTCCTTTATATTTGTAAGCATATCCCAAACATCACAGCCTGCCTCTTCACAGTAACTGAAATAATGATCAGCCTTGATACCCCTTTTGAGTATGAGCTTCCGGGCCGGGCGCTCTACTGCCTGTATGAACACAGTCCTTGCCTTAGCTGCCTGTTTTTTTACTTTATTCCCTGACATCTTTCGTTCTCCTTTCTGGATTCTATGATAATAATTTTCACGGATATATCCTGGTGAAAAGAGTTCCAGAGGGGGCCTTGCTTTTTTGTAATCGCTGGGAGTCAGGCCGAACTGCCTGGAAAATGCCCTGGTAAAGGACTCATGGGAGCCGAATACAAAATCAAAGGCTACATCGATGACCTTTCTATCTTTATCTCTTAAGTTTTCGGCAGCATGTGATAATCTCAGTTTCCTGATATAGTCAAATGGAGCCTCTCCCGTAAATTCCTTGAACATCCTGGCACAGTGCCATGGCGAATATCCTGCCCTGTCAGCTAAAGATCTCAAAGTGATCCTGTCACCGATATGCTCATCGATATATTCCTGCATCCGCTGGACTGCAAGTATTTTTTCCCGTCTTTCTATTCTATTCACCTCCAGGCACAGGATAGCATGACTGAGCACCCGGTTTCTTGACTTTCCTTGCTAAAGTTTTTATGGCAAGGGTGATAGAATTGTATATTATAACTATTTTTACAATTATTATAAACGCCGGCATGTATCATAATAATTCATCAACATCCCATATAATGACGGGACTGGAGAAATTTAAATAAATACTTTCTGTGATGCTTCTTTTTTTTATATAATAAAACAATAAACCATTGCCAGGATCTTTAAAATATGAGACAAAAAAAATATATTGCAGCTCTTTCACTTCTGGCTGTCATGTTTACAGCTTTTTTATTTTCCGGCTGTACTGATACCAGAGAAGATATCAGTGACGGGAAAAAAATGATCATAACCACTATTGTGACTACAGAAGACCTTACTGAAAGGATTGCGGGAGACAGGGTTGAAGTAAGGTCCCTTATACCCCCGGGTGCAAGTCCCCATTCTTTTGAACCTTCACCAAAAGACCTGGAGATGGCGGGAAGAGCCCACATGTTTGTGATGGTGGGGTCCGGCCTGGAATTCGAACTGGAATGGGCAGAGAAGATCACCGGCCTGAACACCGGGATGACGCTTGTCGACTGCAGCCGGGATATCAAGCTCCTGAGTCCGGACGGGAACGGACATGAAGGGCATGGAACTGATCCCCATATATGGCTTTCTCCTGTAAATGCCGGGGTCATCTCCCGTAACATATATGATGGCCTTGTAGAGATAGACCCGGACAATGAGGAGTATTACAAACAGAACCTGTCTGGATTGCTTGCAGAACTTGATGCTCTTGACAGCAGGATAAGTGAAATACTTTCCGGCAGAGAAAACCGGAAGATACTTGTCTTTCATCCCGCATGGGCTTATTTTGCCAGTGAATATGGGCTGGAGCAGGTAGCTGTCCAGGAAGAAGGTAAAGAACCGACCTTAAAAAGCATGGAAGCCCTGATACAGCAGGCAGTGGAGGAGGATATAAAGGTAATATTTGCCTCTCCCGAATTTGACACCAAAAGCGCAGAGGTCATAGCCTCCGAAATAGGCGGTGAGGTAGTACTGCTAAGCCCCCTGCCGGAAGATTATATATCAGATATGGAAAAGATAGCCAGGGCTTTTGAAAAAAATCCTTGACATTTGACTTCTGGCTGAATATATTTATTCCAGCTTATTTATACAGTGTTAGTAAAATATAGCAGAATAATTTATTTG
>CAYPXQ010000230.1:0-6359 GCA_964414685.1 uncultured Actinomycetota bacterium | reverse complement strand
ATAAGCGTGGAGAGGCTGGACTATACCAAGGGCATAAAGGAAAGGCTAAAGGCGGTGGACCGCTTTTTTACCAGATATCCCGAATACCTCAAGAAGGTGGTATTTCTCCAGATCTCGGTGCCCAGCCGCACCAAGATAAAGGAATATATAGAGCTTAAAAGGGAAATAGATGAACTGGTTGGCAATATAAACGGCAAATTTTCCGATGGCCTGTGGTCGCCCATACAATACCTGTTTAAAGCCCTGCCCCAGCAGCAGCTGGCCGCCCTGTATAAATACGCGGACATATGCCTGGTAACATCGCTCAGGGACGGCATGAACCTTATAGGAAAGGAGTATGCCAGCTGCAATGTGAGCCAGGACGGCGTGCTCATACTAAGCGAACTTACCGGGGCATCCTATGAACTGGGCAGCAATTCTCTGATGGTAAATCCCTATGATACAGATGAGGTGGCTGATGCCCTTAAGAAAGCCCTGAACATGCACAGGGCCACCAGGAAAAAGATGATGCAGGGACTGCAAAAGACCATAAGTGAAAATAATATTTATGTCTGGGCAGATAATTTCCTGGATTATTACAGTAAACCTTCCTGATCCCGGGAGGTATCTATCATCGAATATCTAAAACATTCCATAGACAGCTTAAGCTCCAGGATAACCCAAGCCGGGAAGCTGTTTTTGTTTTTGGATTATGACGGCACCCTTGCAGGTTTCAGGCGGGAGCCCATGGATGCCAGGCCTTCAAAAAGAATAAAAGAAATATTATCGGTGCTATCCAGTGATCCCGGGAACATCGTGACAATAGTATCGGGAAGGAATATTGGCAGCTTTCTGGAGCTTTTTAAAGGCTTTGACCTGACTGAACTTAATTGGTCGGGCACCCATGGCATGGAGTTAAGGTTTTCCGGCAGTACCGGAGTCCGGTCGGTAAAGCCTCTTGCCTGCATCTCAGAAATAAAAGACCGGGTCTCCCGGATGATCCGCTCCCATCCATACTTCGGACTGGAGGATAAGGGGCTGGCTTTTGCCCTGCATTACCGCAGATGTCCGGAGCCGGAACTTACCCGGCTGGACAAAATAAATAGCCTCATAGACAAATACCGGGAAAACTGTCCCATCGAGGTGATGCATATGAAAAAAGTTATAGAAGTAAAGCCTGCCGGCATAAATAAGGGAAATACAGTTGAAGCGGTGGTCTCACACTATGGATGTCCACGGGACCGCCTGGTCATCTGTGCGGGGGATGATGTCACCGATGAATATCTTTTCCGGGCCAACCCCGGGGGTATAAATATAAAAGTGGGGGACCCTGCCGGGGCTGATACCTGTGCCGGATATCAACTCAAAGGCGTAAGCGATGTCTGCTGGTTCCTGAGATACATATCCAGGCTGCGCTAACCGCCTGCATTATAAGCGGCAAGCTTTACCGCGCCCTGTACCGGTTTCGCCACCAGAGGTTTGAAGCTTATGCCCCCAAACTTTTCTTTAAGGCCTTTTATGACAATATCCTTGAAATATGTCTCGCACTTGAAAAGCCCGCCCACGAACACCAGGTCAAAACTGCTGTCCTGGAGTCCCAGCTTATTGGCCACAGTGGAAACGGATAAAATGGATTCAGCGGCCTCATCTTCCAGGATGCCCCTGCTTATGGGATCACCCTTTTCAGCAGAGCTGCATACTATCCCGGCAAATCCGCCCAGCCTTTTCTTGGAAAAGGGCTCGCCATAGGTCCAGTTCACTATGCCCTCTTCATCCTCGATGCCCAGCTCATCCAGGATAGCTCCGGTGAGCATGGTCTTTTGGCCCCTGCCGTCATAAGCCCGCATGACTGCCCTCAGAGCCCTGACACTTACCTCATATCCGCTGCCCTCATCAGCCAGTATATAATCCCAGCCGGTGCAGCGCGCCTGTTTGCCTTTTTCATTGATGCCGAAACAGTTGGAGCCGGTACCGGCAATTATTATTACCTTGTTGGGAGAGCTGCTTCCCGCCTCAAGCCCTATCCTTGTGTCATTGCAGATAAATGTCTTATCCCGGTCAAGCAGTCGTTTAAGCCTGTCATTGAATACAATATCCCTGTATATTTTGCTGTCCTTTTCCACATTCAGCCCCGCAAACCCCATGACTGCGCTTTTAAACACAATATCTTCAATGCCGGAATCCTCCAAAGCCCCCAGCACTGCCTGGTTCAGGTTCCTGACTGCTTTGTCTTTTCCTACACTTTTATGGCTGCTGGCGCCTGCAGTAGATTCGGCCAGTATCTCTCCTTCAGCCGAAGCTACGGCAGCTGCGGTCTTGGTCGCTCCTCCGTCCACTCCCAGAATATATTCCATTTTTTTTCCTTTTCTGATCACAGGTTAATATATACTGCTGTAAAAGTTAAAATATTTTTCCCGCAGTTTAAATATATAACAAATCCAATATAATATTAATATAGAAAATAAACGAGGGAGACTCCTATGACTGCTGATATGGTTATAAGGGAAAGCGCTGTTGCTGATAGTTTCTATCCCGGCGATCCCGGGATCCTTGCCGCCCAGGTAGAAGGATACCTGTCAAAAGCCGGTCCCCGGAAGATCAGCGGGATCAAAGCCCTGGTCAGCCCTCATGCCGGCTATGTTTACTCGGGACAGGTGGCTGCATATTCATTCCGGCAGGTACAGGGAGAAAAATATGACAGCATCATAATAATCGCTCCTTCCCATGCGGAGTATTTTGATTTTATTTCCGTATATCACGGGGATGCCTACAGGACCCCCCTGGGGACGGTCATGGTGGATAAGGAAAGGGCGGCGGAGCTGGAGAGGTCAAGCCCGGCCATTTCCATGTCGCATTCAGGGCACGGAAGGGAACACAGCCTTGAAGTACAGCTTCCCTTTCTGCAGGTAGCCCTGGGACTGGATATAAAGATAGTGCCGGTGGTAATAGGCGACCAGGACCGGCACAATATTACTGCTCTGGGCCAGTCTATAGGAAGCAGGTTTGCCGGCGATAATATACTTATTGTGGCCAGTACCGACCTTTCCCATTATCATCCCTATGACACTGCGGTAACAATGGACACCAGGGTCAAAGATATCATTGCATCATTTGACAGTTCTGCACTGATCGAAGAGCTTTCCGCTGAAGAAGTGGAGATGTGCGGCGGAGGCCCGGTAGCGGCTGCCATGATAGCCGCCAAACTTATGGGAGCCGATTCATCGGTCGTACTGGATTATGCCAACTCGGGTGATGTCTCAGGGGATAAAAGTGCCGTAGTGGGGTATATATCGGCGGCTTTTTTTAAAAAGTAAAAAGAAGGTGGCAAATGAAAAACCTTGAGCTTGATAAAGGGCAGAAGGAACTCCTTTTAAAGATAGCCAGAGAGACGGTTGAGAGTACGGTGACCGGCTCTGAGCCAGGCGAATATGATATAGATGATCCAGTGCTGAATACCGAATGCGGCGCCTTTGTGACTATACACAGGCTGGGAAACCTGAGGGGCTGTATAGGCAATATAACCGCCTCTACGCCTTTGTGGATGACAGTAATGTCTATGGCTGCGGAGGCAAGCACACGGGACCCCCGCTTCCCTCCGGTATCTCCAGAGGAACTCATGGACATAGATATCGAGATATCTGCGCTTTCACCCCTGCAGAAGATCAGGGACATAAAAGAGATAGAGGTAGGAAAACACGGCATCCTTATAAGGAAGGGATTCAGCCAGGGGCTCCTGCTGCCCCAGGTGGCAACCGAAAACGGTTTTGACAGGATAAGCTTCCTGGAGCATACCTGCCTGAAGGCGGGCCTGGCCAGGAACTGCTACAGGGACGTAGATTGTGAGATCTTTGTATTCTCGGCTGTTGTCTTCGGAGAGGTCAGATAAAAAGGTCTGCCGTCTCCCGGTCCAGGCGGGTGATGATTATTCCGAACTCCCCGGCTATGTCAGCACTTATATCTGATGCGCTGTCTGTGACCAGGGCTATCCTTTCCGCATCCCGGCGGAAGTCCTGACTGCTTCCCTGGTCTTTATTTATCATATTCCCTATATGCTGATAAGGGACAGCAAGCTGTTTTTTCCTGTCTTCTCCGTAAACCGTCCCCTCAGCAGCCGGTTCAATACTGTCATCTTATGCTGGCATTGAAGACTTCTGTCAATATTTCTTCCCTTTCCTGGGGGGTGGCGATCCTGGGCTGGCTGTAGTCTTCCAGCATGGCGGTTATTATCACAGTATTTATATGTTCGCCCTTATAGAATATATGTCTGGCTATGAGTTCCTGGCGGGTACCTATTTGCCTCATCTGGTCAAAGAAAAGGTTCCCCAGTCCATAGTTTATGAAGCCTTCACCATAAAACTCCATACCCTGGGGGTGATGAGACTGGCTTCCGCTCACTATATCGGCTCCGGCATCTATCATGCGCCTGAAATCGGTGACCTGCTGGGCGACCGGCGCATACTGGTAGCTCTCAAGATACTGGAAGGTAAATATGACTATATAGCCTTCCTGCCTGAGCTGTCTTATCCTGGCCTCGAATTCCTCAAAATGGGGCGGCGCCGAACCGGGAGAGTCTTCTGCGGCCCAGTTACCGGCAGGACCCCACCAGCAAAAACCCAGAAAAGCAAACCTGTTGCCGTTTGACTCCAGGATAGCCGGGGAATATGATTCTTCAAGGTCCCTTCCCCCTCCGAAATAGGGCCAGCCCTTTTCATCATACATCTGGAGTGTATGCAGGAACCAATCATGCCCGTGGTCATTCATATGGTTGCCGGTAAGCTCAACCACATCCGTACCCACAAATTCCAGAAGCTCTATATATTCAGGTTTGCTGCAGAAAAAAGGAAATCTGTCTGTCAGCACATCGCATCCCTCCACAAAGGGCACTTCATTGCTTATATGGGTTATATCGGCATCCTTTAGTATGTCAGCTATTTTCTCGCCCGGATACAGTATGCCGTGATTCTCCATGCGCTGGGCAGTTCCCCTTACCATGGCAGTGACCCCGGTCATGATCATTGTGGTCATGCTGGAAACATCCCTGTTAGTATATGATATCTCGCTGAAGGCATCATAAGCCTTGCTTACGGAATCAGCATCTCCCTTCAGCGAAACCGCGAAAGCAAAGGGATACTGGCTTATTTCCAGACTTCGGTCAAATACAGAGAGGCCGCTTATCTCCATCACTTTCATCTGCCTGTCTATATGTTCAAAAGGCACCAGGGCAAAAGAGATGTCCCCGCCTGCCAGGCCCAGAAGGCTGGTTTCCCTGCCGGCTATTATAATATTCTCATTCCCGGGCTCTCCCAGTATTTTTTCCAGCAGTCCGCGGTCCTGGCGCCCCGCTGCCAGTACCGGTACCGGGTTACTGCCGCTGAGATCTGCCAGGGCGCCTTCCCCGCCTGCCCACCAGGCCTGGAAGTCCTCCCAGCCTATGCCGTCAGCAATGGTAAAAAAAGGAGCCGCCAGGACCAGCACATACGTTATGTCAAGTTCCCTGGAAGTCCCTCCAGCCTGGTCTATGCCTCCTGCCGGCTGGATTTCCAGCACCAGGTCCGAATCCTGTCTCTGGCCGGCATATTCCAGCAGGGGATATTTATCGATATGGGATTTTATCAGGTCCTTTATGTCTTCAGGGATAATATCTTCGATCCAAATAGCCAGGGGAGCCTCTTCTTCGACCATCTCCTCTCCGGCCTCATCTGCCTCCGCGCTTTCACTGCCGGTACTATCCTCCGGGTCTTTTTCCGCCTGAGTCTCCTCCTGTCCATAATCCCCCTTTTCCGGGACGCTGCCGGAAGGCAGGCTGCATGAGACCATGCCGGCAGACAGGCTGATAATGGTCATGTTTATTATCAAATACATTAGAAATTTTCTTATGTTCATGATATCCCGCCTGGAGATCGATTATAAAATGGGTTCCCGGGACCAGTCCTGCTTGATATAATTCTATATTTTTATAAGATAAAATCAAAGAAATAAACTGCCTAATATTTTTTACCAGAAATGTTATAATACTGCCAGCTGGCAATCAATATGGCAATAAGTATAAAGGAAAGCATAGAAATGATATTAAAAAAAGCACCCGAGATAAAAGGCAGCAAGACTCTTACCGTCATCGCAGAAGGCGTTACCATCGAAGGCAAGATAAATTCTCCCGGTTCTACCAGGATAGACGGTACCATAAAAGGCGAAGTCATCTCAGATAAGGAAGTCATAATCGGAAAAGAAGGAAAAGTGAATGCCAATGTCCAGACCAGGAATGCAGTTATAGCAGGAACTTTTAACGGCGAGATGAATGCCACCGGTGAAGTTGAGATATCTTCTACGGGAAGATTCATAGGAAACCTTATCCAGAAGGAAGCCCTGCTTACCATAGCCAA
>CAYPXQ010000229.1:0-15396 GCA_964414685.1 uncultured Actinomycetota bacterium | reverse complement strand
GCATCCGGTTTAAGTGTCCCTTCCACATGGGATACCAGGTGCATCACATGGGAGTATTTCTCCACCTTCATATAATCCCTGACCCTGACACTGCCGTACCGGCAAACCCTGCCCAGGTCATTCCTGGCAAGGTCTACCAGCATATTGTGTTCTGCCATCTCCTTTTTATCGCTCAAAAGGCTTTTTACCAGCGCATCCTCTTCTGCCTGGGTGGCCCCCCTTTTCCTGGTACCGGCTACAGGACAGGTCAGTACATGCCTGCCGCTGATCTTTACCAGTGGCTCCGGCGAAGCCCCTATTATATTGAATTTGCCGAAATTAAAAAAATACATATACGGAGAAGGGTTTATAGACCTGAGCCCCCTGTATATATTGATGGGATCGCCATTATCTTCCAGGCTGAACCGCTGGGACAGCACTATCTGAAAGGCATCGCCGTCTACTATATGCTGCTTTACCTTTTCCACGGCTCTCCTGAAGCTCTCAGGAGCAAAATTAGACTTCAGTCTTTCCTGTTTTCCGGTCTTATCCTCCTTATGGCGGAGGCTTACCGACAATGAGGGTATGGTATTATAGGCTATCTTTTTCTCCAGGTCCTCTATTCTTTCCGCGGACAGCCTGTAGGCATCTTCTGGAGTTATTCCTTCCCCCGTCTTTATGGTAGATATTATCTTCAGCCGGTTCATCAGGTGGTCAAATACCACTACCAGATCAGTAAAGCACAGGATCATCTCCGGTATGCCGGTCTTTTTATCCGGAAGGGTTATGTCATCAAAATATTTTACCAGGTCATAGCCCAGATAGCCTACGGCGCCTCCTATGAAATGGTCCAGGCCCGGGTCCCTGTACAGCCTGAAGCCCTGCATGATACCCTGGATATCTTCAAGAGGCCTGTCTGTCTTTTTGCCCGGCACATCCTTTCCGCTCCTTATGTATTTAAACCTGCCGTTTTCCAGCAGCGCCTTTCCCGAACACCCTATTCCGATAAAGGAATACCGGGAAAGGTTCTTGGACCCTTCTATGCTTTCCAGCAGGAATCCCTGGCTGTGCAGCCCGCAGCCCTTAAGGAATATGGAGGTGGGGGTCTCTGTGTCCGCCATATATTCCCTGTATACCGGGACCAGGTTGTATTCTGATGATAGCTTTATATATTTTTCCTTATCCGGGATATTCATGTCTTTTCAAAACAAAAGAGTATTCTCTTATTGTCTGCCGCTTTAAGAAAATACTCCCTTTTTACTGTATTTGGTTTTTTTTGTTATTATGCAGTCATATTGCTTCCTAAAAAGAGTCGGTGGCAGGCAGGTCTTTAGCTGCGCCAGCATGAGTTGTCTTTCAGCCACATAATGCGGCTGATAAGTTTCCTGGATAGCCTGTCCCCTGTATTTACTGCCATTGATCTTGTATCATCTGTTTCTAGAAGCATATATGATAACACACTTGCCGTTATTTTAAAATGCTGTCAGGACTGTACTTTCCCGGCTTCTTTGTACAGCCTGTAGCCGTCCCTGCCATGGTTCTTGACCCAATACATTGCCTTATCTGATTTCTTTATAAGTTCCTCCAGCTCCCGTCCGTCATCAGGGTATATACTGGTGCCTATAGACAGGCTTATCTTTATCTTATGGCCCTCTATTAGGAAATAATCCCTGAAGAAACGCTGTATCTTCCTGGTTATCTTATCTGCATCTTCTTCGGTCTTTATATCACTTAGAAGGATTATGAACTCATCCCCTCCCAGCCTGGCAACCGTGTCACTCCGCCTTATGCTCTGCCTGAGCCTTCTGCCCACTTCGATAAGTACCTGGTCGCCCACCTGGTGGCCGTAGCTGTCATTAATATCCTTAAAGCCGTCAAGGTCCATAACCAGTATGGCGAGCCTGGAATTGTTCCTGTCGGCGCCGGAACAGGCAATCTGGAACCGGTCATCAAACAGGCGCCGGTTGGGAAGACCGGTAAGGGAATCCTTGTATGCCATGTTCTTTATCAACTCTTCTGTCTGCTTCCTCCGGGTGATATCCCTGGAAATCGACACTATAGCTTTTTTGCCGGCAAACTCTATGACCCTGGCATTTATCTCTACCGCTATCTCCCTGCTGTCGCTGTCCAATAATACTGTCTCAAATACCAGGCTTCCCTTATCCCTTATGTCTTTAAGTCTTTCTTCTATCTTTTTCTGCTCGAGCTTTCCCATGGAATGGGCAATATCCCTTATGTTCATGCCTATAAGGACATCCTTGGGATATCCGTACAGACTTTCAGCGCTCTTATTGGCATTCATGATATTGCCGTCCAGGTCATGCATTATGATCACATCCCTGGCTGAGTCAAATATGGTCCTGCACTTCTCCTCAGACTGAAACAATTCCCTTTCAAGCTTTTTTGACTCGGTGATATCCAGCATGATGCCTATCAGGCCGGCTTTCCTGCCTTCCATTATATATACTGCCTTATAGAACCGGAAATCCCTCATTTTCCCGTCAGCGCATTTTACACTGGCCTCATATGTCTGGGTGCCGCCTTTTTTTATAAGCTCCATGTCCTTTTCATGATACACTTTTGCCAGATCTTCCGGGATGGCGCCATGAATATCAAGGACTGAATTGCCCACTATCCTATCTTCAGGCATCCCCAGGATAAGGTCTGCAAAAGCCTTATTGCATCCCCTGTATATCCCCTCAGGGTCCTTATAGAAGACAGGATTGGGGATGGTATCCATTAGTATGGAAAGGAAGTCGGCCAGGTCTTCTGACTTTTTCCGGCCCTGCCTGATCTTTTCCACATCTGCTTTTCTGGAGGTTATATCCCTGGCAATACCCAGCACTACCCTTTTACCCTCCAGGAACACAGGATGAGTGCTTATCTCCAGCATACAGGATCTTCCGTCTTTTTTTATTATCTCGATCTCATCAGGTCCGGTTGACATTCCCAGGGCATTTTTTGCCAGGAGCTTCAACGCCATGGGGATCCCGCTTTTTTTAAGGATTCCGGAGCCAAAGAGGCCCTTCCCCATAAGTTCTTCCCTCTTATACCCGGTTATCTTCTCCGATGCCGGGTTTCCGTCAAGCAAAACTCCTTTCAGGTCCATTATATAATATGCATCAGGCGCATATCTGAAAAAGATATTATTGATATTGTTATTTATCTCATTCATACTATATTTATTTAATATATATATTAAACTTTATTTTATATAAAAAAGTATAAAATAATCAAGAAATAATATCAATAAATTAATATTCCCCTAAACAGGAATATGGCGCCGGCAGGGAACCTTATTTTCCCCAGTAAGGCTTGAAGCCTACCCATGTGTCCTTTACCAGGCTGCTGAAATCATCCTTATCCCGGTCCCACCGGGAAAGAAGCTCTGCCCTCCTGCCGCTGGCCCGGGAAAGGCTTATGCCGAAAGCTGTCCTGTATTCATCCTGTATGGTATTTATGGTCCCGGGCTTTTCTTCTTTTATGGCCCTGCCTATGATATTTGAGATAATAACAGCTGATAGGACCGCATTATATATGCCGGCACCGGTAATAGGATTGGATAGTCCGGCAGCATCCCCTGCCAGTATGAATCTCCCCCTGACGGCATGTTCGAGCATGCCTGACGAGGGTATGAGACCGGCAGATGCTATACCGCGGGTCAGCCCTTTCCCGGAACTGCCTGCCTTCACCAGTCCCATGGAAGATATCTTATGCTTAAACAGGCTGTATATCCCCTTAAGGTCCAGGCTCCGTTCTGCACTTCCGGGGGGCGCCTGGCAGCCTATGCCCAGGTTGATGGTTCCCTTTTTGGGAAAAAGCCATCCATACCCGCCCGGTATATCAGGCGAGAAGAATACCATGGTCCTGTCCATATCCCGGGCTTCAGCCGGGATATTCTCATTCAGTCCCAGTACATATGACTTATTTGTGCTGCCTATATGCCTGCCCACGGCCGAAGCGGGCCCGTCGGCCCCCACTATAAACTTTGGATATATCCGGTACTCTTCTCCGCCGCATATGACACAGGCACCTGCCGCATCTTTTTCCTCCCAGAAGCAGGAAGCCCTGGCGCCTCCCAGGAATAATCCTTTCTTTTCCAGGAAGCTCTTTATCAGCCAGCCGGAAAACCTGTGCCTGTCCAGCATAAACCCGGGAGCCTTTATGGTACCGGCTTCACTGTATCCTATAAATGTGGTCATTGCGCTGGGGGCAAGGTCTATTCCCTCTATGGGGAAATCATAAAGCCTGCTTATGGCCTGCGGCACATATTCGGCGCATCTTACCGGATTTCCGGGGTCGGTCTTTTTATCTATAAGTATGGTATCAATGCCGTCCCGGGCAAGAAAATAAGCCAGGCTGGCGCCCGCGGGCCCTGCGCCTATGACAAGCACATCGCATTTATTCTTTATGTCCATCCTGGTAAATGATCATTGATGCCAGAGACGCGCCCGGATCTGATCAAAAAATATCAGTGTGTATGGAGTCCGGTTTCCGGGCAGGTCCCTGCTCCAGATGTTTCAGTATCTTATCCAGCTCTTTTCGGTCAAAATCATTCCGGTAGAACCTCAAAAACAGCTTCCTCCTCTGCTCCCCGGGAGAAACATCTTTTCCAATAGAGCTGAGTACTATCCTTCGGGCAAAATTAAGCATGGAAAAGCCCATGATCATTCTTTCTTCTCCAGTCTTTTCTGCCATCATGGCTCTATATACCTGCTCTGCTTTCCGGTCAACCTTCATCAGATATCTCCCTGTAAAAACCTTCGATACCTAATTTACCGACCCATTCCTCAAGATATTTCAGATCTATTTTTTCTTTTAGCAGGTTCTTTATATCATTTATCTGGAAATCCGAGCGGCTTTGTCTTGACCATAATAATTTAGAGATAATAAGATCTTCAATCGATACTATGGATACCTTTGATCCGTCAATATCGACCTGCTTTCTTCTTTCAAATTCTATTTTTCTGTATTCAGTGTCCTTTTTTATTATGAAATCTATTTTTATAGCTTCCTTCAAATGGATTATATTAAACATAGACCTGTCCCTGACTGCATTACCGACTGTTATTTTATCTATATAATATTCATTTTTAAAAGTATTATAAAAACTTTCAATATCATTTATCTCTATGACAATATCAATATCCCTTGTCATACGGGGAACAGTATAATAGTTCATAGCAACTGACCCGCTGACCATGTATGGGACATTATTGCAATTCAGCCTATTTATGACTTCCCTGAAGACCTTTATTTCCAGCATAATCCTACCATGACCTGCATTATGGTATATATAGTATAGGAATTTTCAGGTATTTTCCATGATCAGGTCATCAATTTAAGCACCTTTTCCAAAAGGTCCAGCTTGATGCTGGTAAATCCTTCAAACTTCCCCCTGTAGGCATCCTCTTCCTTTCCCAGGTCATAGCAGGTAGTGCTGTCGATATTTAACAGTATGCCCGGAAGGTCTACCTTTTCAAAATCCTGTTTATGCTTATTATAGAAAGCTTCGCAGCAGCATCCGGCATAATAACTGACACCCCTGCCTTTAAGGGCGGTAAGTGTCTGGTGCAGATGCTCATAGCTTACTATGGACATATGCTCTATGCCGTATTTTTCTGCCATATCCATGGTATCCCCGATGCTGCATCTGCCGCAGCGGCTGCAGCCCTGCTCATACCTGAACCGGCATTCCGGAAGCTTGGCGCAGTAAGGCAGGAGCAGCATCTCTATTTTGTTTTTATCCGAAAACGGCTTATGCACCACATATATATCATTGAAATACTTAAGGGGTATCCCGTACTTTTTCAGGGACGTCCTTTCAAAACAATCCCTTACCACATCCTTTATGTCCCCTGCATCGATCCCTGATATGGGTTCCGGGTAATTTTCAAAGAAATCGTCGATCACCTCCTGTACGCAGCCGTCCCTTATGGAGATGTTCTTGAGCCGTGCCTCCAGGTCGAATACCGCCCTCCGGGGATAGGCAAAGAAATCCCCGGTAAAATACAGGTTCTTTAGCTGCCCCCGCTTCATATCGATATTTGCCGAGCATTTTATCACGCTCTTTCTGGACTTGGTTATGGCCTTTATATAATGCTGGTGCCTGTTTTGGCTTATCCTGTATATATGGCGTCCGCTTTCAAAAAAGCCTGCCTTCTCTTCCAGCAGCTGTTTTTCCCTGGAGTTCAGGTCTCCGGGATAAGTCTCTATGCCCAGCTTTTCCCTGAAGCCCTTAAGCAGATTTTCAATTATTTCCTGCCTCTCCGGGAGATATCCTGCCTCCCGGGAAAGCCAGGTGACCCGGTCCTTCAAGGAATTTACCTCGCTGTAGCTCAGCTTCTCGATAGGGACCCTCAGGCATCTCAGCATCACATCTATATCCAGGTCTACCAGCAGGGTGCCCTGGAACATAAAGGCATTCCCCAGGGAAGTCCCCCCGGAACCCGAGATCTTTTTGCCCCCGCATTCTATATCATTCCTGGGCCTGAAGGCACAGTCTATGCCGAAGCGGTTTATGCCGGCAGAGACAGCACTGCAGAAGAGCCGGTAATATTCCTCCACTTTTGATACCTGCGGGAAAGCAGCCCGGGTGGAGAATATCTCCCAGCCCACATCAGGGGTATTCCAGTAAAGGGCTCCGCCCCCGGTTATCCTGCGGTTTATATCTATGCCCATATCCCTGCAGTAGCCGGGTCTCAGCTCCTTTTCCACTGCCTGGAACTGGCCTACCAGGGCGGCGTGGGGATCAAAGCTAAGGAACCGGATAGTATCCGGGGAACTGCCTTCATGCCTGGCTTCCAGCATAGCCTCATCCAGGGCCATATTCCGGGCTGCGCTCAGGCATCCTGTATCTATTACCCTGAACTTTTTCTTCATCTTGAATTAAGGACCTTTACCTCATGATCCGAGGCAGCCTCAGCCCAGTCAAAATCCCCCGGGACATTGCTCATCCGGCAGAACTCCTCCCATACTGCTCCTGCAGGCGCGGTCTTAAGGTCCTCCAGGAAAGCCAGCCGGGAGAACAGGTCTCCATCTTCCTCAAATCTTTTGAGCCTGTCTGTGGGCTCAAGCAGGGCATACAGGAGCGCCTTTGATATAGTCCTGGCTCCCAGGGCCAGGGCTCCTACCCTGTTTATGGAACCGTCAAAATAATCGGTGCCTATATATACCCGGTCCAGGGCTTTTGCCCTGACTATCTCCTGCATTATTGCCACTATCTCTCCGGTGAGAGTGGTCACGTGGTCGCTGTCCCACCTCACCCCCCGGCTCAGGTGCAGCAGTATGCCTTTTACAAAGGGCAATACTGCCGATATCTTGTCCGATACCAGTTCCGTGGGATGGAAGTGTCCGGTATCAAAGGTTATAAGCTTGTCCTTTTCCCTGGCATAGCTGAGGTAGAACTCATTGGAGCCTGCAGTATATGACTCGATGCCGATGCCGAAAAGCTTGCTTTCCAGAGCGTCCATCATATTCTTATCGGGATGATCTTCCTCGAAGATCTTATCCAGTGAGCTTTTCAGGTATTTCCTGTGCTCCAGCCTGGTGACAGTATCGTCCTTGGACCCGTCCGGTATCCAGATATTATTTATGCAGACAGTACCCAGCCTGCTGCCGATATGATCTGCTATGCGGCGGCTCCTCTTTACATGCTCTATCCAGAAATCCCTCACTCTGGGACTGGAGCTGGCCAGGGTATAGCTGCCCTCTGCCATAGGGTGGCCGAATAATGTGGGGTTAAAGTCAAGACCCACCCTATTTTTTTGGGCCCACCGGATCCAGGTGTCAAAATGTTCTGGGAGTATCTCGTCCCTGTCTACTTTTTCCCCCTTAAAATCCCCATAGACGGCATGGATATTTATCTTTATCCTTCCCGGTACCAGGCTGAGGACTTTTTCCAGGTCGGCAAATAGCTCTTCCATATTCCTTGCCTTTCCTGGATAATCGCCCGTGGAAAGGATACCTCCTCCCGGGGAAGCGGCCTCTTTTACCTCGAAGCCGGCTATGTCATCCAGCTGCCAGCAGTGTATGGACACCGGTATGGATCCCAGAAGTTCCAGGGCAGCGCCGGTGTCTGCCCCTAATTCCTTATACCTGCCTGCGGCATATTCATATTGTTTTTTGTAAGCGTTCATCTTTTTCTTTCCTGTTATCTTTTTTACGGTCCCTGTCAGACCTCATTAAAAGTATTGTACATCCATTGCCGGGACACATTCAACCTCAAACCCGGTATTTTCCGGCAAACTGGGCTCTGATCTTCTTGAAATGCTTCCGTTTTTGGGTATAGTATCTATACGGCCGGATATTTTCCTGGATCATCCGGCAGTATTTATATTATTTATCCTTTTAAGACCGGAGCCAGAGGATGAACAGTCCAGAATATGTGCAGACAAGCCTGGCGGCAGCCCTGTCGCTGGGGCTGGAAAAGGGCAGGTTTAAGGACAGGGTAAAGCTTACCGGGCTGAACCTGCTTCTTGTTTACGATAAAAGATGCGCCGGAAGATGCGCCTACTGCGGCATATCGGAAAACAGGCCCTCGGCCAGGGGCAAAAAGACTTTTATAAGGGTAAGATGGCCTGTATACAGCCTGGATGAGGTCATAGACAGGACCGTCTCCCGTCCCAACCATTTCCAGAGGATATGCATCTCCATGATAACCCACGGCCATGCCGTAAAAGACACCATTTACATCACCGGGAAACTTAAGGAGACAATAGACCTTCCCATAAGCCTGCTTATATCCCCCACCGTTATAAAAGGTAAGGACGTATTTTATGAGTTTAAGAAAGCCGGGGCCGATATGATAGGCGTGGCCCTGGATGCGGCCACCCCCGAACTTTTTGAAAAATACAGGGGAAGCGGCGTGAAAGGCCCCCACAAGTGGGAAAAATACTGGCAGGTACTTGAGTGGGCTTCCGAATTCTATGGGCGGGGAAAGACCGGTATCCACCTCATCTCGGGACTGGGAGAGACCGACAGGGAGATGGTAGATACCATATACCGGGCTCATATGCTGGGGGCCAGGACTCATCTTTTTTCTTTCTATCCCGAAGCCGGCAGTCTGCTGGAAGACAGGGATATGCCCGATCTTCTTACCTACAGGAAGATACAGATATCAGCTTTCCTTATTAACCAGAAACACCAGGCGCCGGATATAATAAGTTTTGACAGTTCCGGCACCATCACCGGTTTCGATTATGACCTGGAGGAAGTGGTGCGGGAAGGATTTGCCTTTATGACTTCGGGCTGTCCCGGGACCGATGACAGGTATGCGGCCTGCAACCGGCCCCTGGCCAATGAAAGGCCTTCCCAGGCATTCAGGAATTATCCTTTCATACCTGATGAAGGGGACAAAGATATAATACGGGAACAGATAAAAAGCCTGCTCCCGGAAAAAGCCCGAGTCTGACAGGAAGGTGATATCATGTCATCAATATCCGGCAGGAAAAAACCCCTTATATTTGCCGTACCCGGCAGCAAGGTCTATATCGGAGACAGCTGGACAAACACCAGGTCAAGTTTTTTGAATATCAGCATCACCGGCAGTTCATGCGAACTCCAGTGCCGGCACTGCCGGGGCCAGCTTTTAAAGCACATGATAGCTGCAGCCGGCAGCAGCACCCTTATATCAATTACAGAAAAATACATGCAGAAAAGCGTCCTTAAGGGGATGCTTATAAGCGGGGGGTTTGACAGTAGGGGAATACTCGATTTTTCTCCCCTGGCCGAAGGTATGGAGGAAATAAAAAAAAGATACCCGCAGCTTACCATCTATGTACATGCCGGTTTCCTGGACGGGCGCCAGGCTTTGATGCTTAAGCAAACGGGAGTGGATGCAGTGCTGGTAAACCTTATAAACAGCCAGAAGGCCATCGAAGAGGTCTATAACCTTAAAGGCAGGACTTACCGGGACTATCTGGACAGCATAAAGGTGCTCAAAGAGCATGACCTGAAGGTGGCTCCCCACATTATAGCAGGCCTGGAAAAGGGAAAATTGTCAGGCGAGTTCAGGGCAGTTGAAGATGCGGTAAGGCTGGGGGCAGATTCCATAGTATTTGCAGTACTTAAGAAGGCTTCCCCCGGCATTGATTTTCCCGCTTCCGCCATCCCCGATGAAGCGATCATCAGGCTGGTAGGACATGCCCGCAGGCTGTCAGCTGATATAGGGCTTTCCTTCGGCTGTGCCAGGCCCCCGGCCAGAGACAGGCATCTTCTGGAGATAGGACTTATAAAGGCAGGTATTGACTCTATTGCATTTCCCTCTGAGAAGACAGTAAGATATGCGGTAGAAAATAAGATAGCGCATACATTTGTAGAAAAATGCTGCGCTAACTTATGATCTTCATGATCAGGCTTTAGTTTTATTTCTTCTTTTCTTTGGCGGCTGCTTCCAGCATCTTTTTGGCGATCCTGAGTTCTGTCTTTCTCCTGGTCTCTTCGGTATGCACCCTTAGCTCGGCAACCAGCCTGTTATACCTGGTAATAAATATTGTATCTCCAAGGTTTTCGGTCAGGTATTTTGTGAGGTTGACCCTCAGCTCATTGGTATCGATCCTTTTGATGTCATCATCATACGGCATATCAAGCTCCTTTTTAGTTATCAAAGTAGAAGTTATTATTATAAAGTAATTACTTTATAAAAAATAATTTCATAAATGATTTATCATATTATCTCATATTTAATTAAAAATATCTATAGTTAAATGAATTAAATTTATTGTACTAAATATATTATAAAATAGAATGATAATAATTAAAATATTTTTTAAATTTATTACAAAATAATATCTTTTATTTTTATAATAAATTATGAAGTACATAGATATTATAATTACAATGGTAGCTAAAATATATAGTTTCAGCTGCTAGAACTATAATATAATTTCCAGAATATTTAAAAAATAAGAGGCCGGAAAATATAATACTCTACTAAGTATATAATTGTTTACTTATAGTAGGACAATACATATAATAATTGTAGAGGTGATGTATATGAGATTTGTCAATGTAAGAGAACTAAGACTCCGGCCTGGGGAGGTATGGAAAAAATTGAAGACTGAAAAAGACCTGGTTTTGACTTCAAATGGCAAACCATTCGCCATTTTAAATAGTACTGATGAAGAAAACCTGGAACAGACACTAACGCTGCTGAGAAGAAGCAGAGCTCTTGAAGCTATGGAAAGACTTCAAGAAGCTTCAAGGGAAAAGGGATTAGATAGACTTTCTGCTGATGAAATACAAAAAGAGATACAGTCAGCCCGCAGGGAAAGGTAATTTGATAATAGTAGCAGATACCAACATAATAGTATCAGGTCTACTGAGTTCTGGCAGTCCGTCCGGTACCATATTGAAATTAATCCTTAGCGGAAAAATAAAAATTGCCATAGACAGCAGGATACTGGAAGAGTATCGTGAAGTACTTTTTCGGGAAAAGTTTGGTTTTGACCATGGATCTGTTGTTGACATATTAGGTGATATCAAGGCTGAAGGAATAGAAATAATCCCGGAACCTGTGGATATATCATTGCCTGACAAAGATGATCTTCCTTTCCTGGAAACAGCTATATCGGGAAATATCAGGATCCTGGTTACCGGAAATAAAAAACATTTTCCCGGGAAAAAATACAGACAGGTCTGTATATATTCACCGGCAGGATTCATAAGTGAATATGAAAGCCTTAAAAGGCAGCTGCCTGGCAGGGGTGATCGCGGCGCCTCTTAATGCCTCCTGGCAAACAGGCCGTAAATATAGCCGAATACTTTGGCGCTGTCTATATAGACAAGGAGAAGCGGTATCAGGACCAGGGCTGCGGCTCTGGCGGCTCCCTGCGGCCTGCATCTCTCATTTCCCTCCCAGCGGAAAAACAGCCTGTAATACGCCTTATAGCAGTATAAGGCCCCCAGAGGCAAAAATGCCGTAAATACCAGGGGCGACAGGAATATTCCGCATAGCATTACCGCCAAAAATAAAGCACCCGAAGCAAATCTTATCATATGCCTTAAGGGATACATCCCGCCCAGGGCATCGCCCTTTGCATACCTGAAAAATTGCCTGAACATGCGGTCCAGGCTGCTGCGCATCTTCCAGTAGACCGCAGCCCGGGGGCAGAAGACAAGCCTGTATCCCTTATTCCTGAGATTGAAATCAAACTTCATGTCTTCGCCAAAGTCCATGTCTTCCGGATATCCCCCTGCATCTTCCCAATGTGATTTCCGGAAACATATATTCCTGGATGAGGGCATAAAGTTTTCGGAGTCTGTCTCGTTCAGGCCAGGCATAATAGAAAGCGCTGCAAGCCTCTGGAGCATGCCGGTGCACAGGGGATAATTCATGCCCCCGTTTATCCTGCCGGGATCTTCCTCCATTCCCCGGTTTATCTGTTTCAGCCATCCCGGGTCCAGCACGCATCCGGCATCGCTTACGCTTATAAAAGTCCCTGAGGCCTTGTCTATGGCAATATTCCTTCCCCGGGATATGCCGGCTCCCGGGCTGCTTATAAGCATTACTGCAGTTTTATCCGCTTTCCGCCCGTCCCTGCTGTCACGGTCTTCCGTCAGCATGCATACAGGGCTCCGCTCTTTCCGGGCCCACTCGTCAAAGAATCCTTTCAGCAGGGAAAATGTATTATCGGCTGAACCGCCGTCTACTATTATTATCTCACCCGGAAGCGCTGCCTGTCCCTTAAGACTCTCCAGGAATTCCTGTATGGATCTTTCTTCATTATAGACAGTACTTATAAAGCTGGTTTCTTTCAGGAACTTTTCCATGAGCTTTATCAGACCCTGCTGACATCCTGTCTTCTTTTACGATAATACATATAAATCGCCCTTAGATATGAGGCAGCCCTTGTCCTTGCAGATTTTGAAAATATCGACCCTGCCCCGAAAATAATTATACGGTTTATGATGCCGGCAAGATATATCAGGCTGAATACCGCCGCCTGGACGGCTGAATGGTTCTTGCTGAAATAAGTCCTGCGGCTTTGCCAGACCTGAGCTTCCCTGGATGCCTTATCGCGGGAAGCGATGCCTGCATCGGCATGTTCCGCAGCATAATAGGGATAATAATAATTCTTATAGCCCTTCCGCACCAGTTCCAGGCAGAGGGCAGTATCCTCGCTGTACATAAAATAATCCCGGTCAAAACCCCCGGCTTCCTTAAATACCCTGTTTTCTACCAGCATAAATGATCCCGACAGCCAGTCTACCTGCCTGGCGGATGAGTGATCCCACCAGGTCATAAAATATGAGCCGAATATGGGACTGGACCTGAAGATCCGGCTGCAGAAAAAACTCTCATAAAACTGCCGGGCCAGCGTAGGAAATGCCCGGGAGCTGAGCTGCAGCTCTCCATCTTTACCCATAACTTTTACTCCCAGTACTCCCGCGTCACCGGACTTCCGGTAAAAATCTACCGCCCTGCCTATATCTCCGTCAATGATCCTGCAGTCAGGATTTAGAAACAGCAGAAATTCCCCGGCTGCCTTTTCTGCTCCCTTATTGGATGCAGAACCGAAACCCTGGTTGACGCTATTTTTTATGAGTCTGAAGCTGCTGTTTTCGCGGCAGAATCTTTCTATATATTCCCGGCTGCTGTCAGTGGAGGCATTATCCACGATTATGGCCTCATAGGAGATATCGCCTTCCCGGCCGAATCCCCGGCTTATGCTTTCCAGGCAGTCCTCTATAAATCCTTTCCCATTATAATTTACGGTAACTATACTGATATCAGTCATAAATGATAACTCCGCCTATGGCTTCATCACATCCTCTACTATGGACAACAGGTCCCGGGCAAATCTCTCATTGGAGAACCTGCGGCTGGCTGCGGCTGCTTCCCTCCTGACTGCTTTTTCATCTATTTCCCCCCGGATTATATCAAGGGTCTTTTTCTTAAGCTCTTCCAGGTCCAGGAAAGTAAAACCGTTGATGCCGTCCCGGACTATCTCCTTCTGGCCTCCCTTTCTTATCACCACCGGTATGCAGCCTGCCGACATAGCCTCCACCGTGGTTATGCCGAAGTGTTCGAATTTTTCCGGATGGGACCTCTCATCTTCACCCAGTCCGGCAGCATGCCAGAATATTGACGCTTTCCCGAAAAGGCGGGCCAGCCTTTCAAAGGAAATATTGGCCAGCACCTCTACCGGATATCCTTCTGATATTTTTCTTATGCTCTCTACATATTCCCTGTGGCCGGACCTGTCTTCCAGGCCGCCTGCCAGGTAAAGCTTATACCCTTCCATCTCCCTGGGATATTTTTCTACCATATCGATAAAGGCTGCCGCCAGCTCATACTGTTTCTTATTGTGATGCCGGGGAAAGAACCTTCCCACGCTCAGTATGGCCTTTTCCCTGACCGCATTCTTTGATGATGCAAAACTTCCTATGTCAACCGGGGGGAAAAGTATAGTGCTCTGTCTTTTCCAGTATTTTTGGATCCAATAGCTGGAATATTCGGATATGGATATTATCTTCTGGTATGAATCCAGGAATCTAAGGTCTCTGGGAAAAGTGGTCAAAAACAGCGGCACATAGCCTATTGCCTTGAGTACCAGGCGCTTGAGAATCCCCGTCCTGGACTCATCATACAGAACTGCGCCCAATTTCCGGGAATCAGCAGTATGCTTTTTCCCCAGCGAGGGGATAAACGTATCTGATCCTATGATCATCCTGTATCCTTCTTCATCCCCGTCCAGACCCGGGTCCACAGTCAGTCTCTGGCCTCTTCCCAGGGTCTGTCTGTACTCAAAGACGGGATCGCTCTTTCCCCCGCCGTCATCTTCTTTACGGTAAACCTGTATATCTACCTTCATCTCTTCCAGTAGGCTCCCGGGGGGATTTTTTATGCCCAGCCGGAAACCGCGGCCCCGGCTTACTGCCAGGGACACCCGGCCGCAGGACCAGCTTCCCCTTCTCAGCATAAACCTCCTGGGCTCATAAAGGCCCTCCTCTACCGCAATACCGGAAAACCCCCGGGTCATATTTGCCGCCAGGCGGAAGATCCACCGGGCAGGCTGGCGAAAGAATAGAAGCAGGAACCGGTGAAGGAAGCCAAAGTCCACATCGAATGGCGTGGGAAAATAGCAAAGATAGATATTCTTCCTGCCATGGGCAGAAAGAGAGCTGAGGTAGGTGGCATTTATAAAAAGGTCATAGCTGCCGGTAAGGCGCCTGGCATAATCATCAGATATATAGGGAAAGGTCCTTAGACGGACCCGGGAAAGGTCCAGGTTCAGCTTTTCCGATAAAGAGTCCAGGTCTGTAAAAATATCGGTTACCAGCTCTACTGAATAATCCGGGACCCCGGAAAGCACTTCTGCCATTTTGCAGCTGTACCTCTCGCCTCCTCCGGCTGTGGATAGATATCTGTCATAGATGGCTATTTTTTTCATAGTCAAGAATGCTACCACGATA
>CAYPXQ010000228.1:0-5186 GCA_964414685.1 uncultured Actinomycetota bacterium | reverse complement strand
CCATGGTCTGCGGTTCTTTTTTACCTGCCAAATCTTCTCCTTTATCAAATAGTAGCTTTTAATCTGTTGGCTGCATCGATATATGCCTTTATGCTGGCTTCCACCACATCTGTGGATATGCCGCTTCCCATCACTTCATTATCATCCTGTTTTGCGATTATCTTTACCTGTCCGATGGCATCTTTTCCCCCTGATACTGCCTCGATATTATAATCGACAAGCACCATCTTCAGTCCTGTTGCCTGGTCGATAGCTTTAAAAGATGCATCTATAGGGCCGTCTCCCTCAGCCGAAGCATCTATGGCTGCGCCTTCTGCCCTTATGGTCACCTTTGAGCTGGCTTTTATTGCCGATCCGCTTTCGACCCTGTAGTCTTCAAGCACAAAGAACTCGGCAACATCCCTAATCTCATCGGTTACAATAGCCCTCAGGTCATGCTCGTTTATCTCGCCTTTTTTATCGGCCAGGTTCTTAAACCTCCCGAATGCCTTCTCCAGGTCTGCCTTATCAAGCTGTATGCCCAGCTCTGAAAGCCTCTGCTTGAATGCATGCCTTCCTGAGTGCTTTCCCAGTATGAGCCTTGACTCGTCAAGACCGATATCCTCCGGCCTTATTATCTCATAGGTGGACCTTTCCTTTAACATGCCGTCCTGGTGTATTCCTGCTTCATGGGCAAAGGCATTCTTTCCCACAATGGCCTTATTGGGCGCCACTACATATCCGGTAAGCGACTTAACCAGCCTGCTGGTCCTTATTATCTCACGGGTGTTTATATCACAATCCACTCCAAGATATTCCTTCCTGGTATCCATTATCATGACCATTTCTTCCAGGGAAGCATTCCCTGCCCTCTCTCCGATACCATTTACGGCACATTCCACCTGCCGGGCGCCATGCTGCACGGCCAGCAATGAATTGGCTACTGCCAGCCCCAGGTCATTGTGGCAGTGCACGCTGACTACCACATCCTCTATTCCCTTTACATGCTGGAATAGATGGTCTATAAGTCTGGAAAATTCTTCCGGCAGTGCATAGCCCACCGTATCCGGGACATTTATTACACCGGCGCCGTTTTCTATGGCTGTCTCAAACATGCGGCACAAAAAATCCCAGTCGCTCCTGGTGGCATCCATGGCAGAAAACTCGACCATATCGGTATATTGCCGGCTGCGTTTTACCGCCCTTCCCGCCATCTCCAGCGCCTGCTGCCTGGTCTTTTTAAACTGGTGTTCAAGGTGTATGTCTGAAGAAGATATAAATGTATGTATTACCGGTCTTGCGGCACCCCTGAGGGCTTCTCCGGCTGCGTCTATATCCCTGTCATTGGCCCTTGCCAGCGCGGCCACCCCGCAGTCTTTTATGATCCGGGAAACTTCCTTTACCGACTCGAAATCGCCGGCAGAGGATATGGGAAAACCGGCTTCGATCACATCCACTTTCAGACGGGAGAGCTGCTCTGCTATCTCTATCTTCTCCCTTACATTCAGGTGGATGCCCGGCGCCTGTTCCCCGTCCCGGAGAGTGGTATCGAATATATATATTTTATCTTTCATGCTATATGATCTCTAATAAAGGTTCACGATCTTTATATCTTTGAAGCCGGAAGCTTTCCTGAACTTTTCCGCCATCTCGGGAGTTACCTCCCTGTCCAGGTTAAGGCCCATGACAGCATCCCCGCTCATCTTTTTACGTCCAACATGCATGGCTGCGATATTTACATCCAGTTTTCCGAACTCAGTACCTATCTTGCCTATCTGGCCCGGTATATCCTTATAGCTTATAAACGCCATATGCTCTGAAGGCACCATATCGATCTCGAATTTATCGATAGCGATAAACCTGGGGATATTCTTTTTCCCGGTTATAGTCCCTGATATGGAAAGGTCGTCATCAGGACCGCTTCCGTTCAGGGTTATAAGGTTAACATAATCACTGGACTCGCTGCTCTTTTCCACCTTTACCTTAAGTCCGGCCTCCCTGGCTACCATGTCTACATTTATGGTATTTATGGTCTCAGCAGAATACTTTTCCATTATTTTTACCAGTATCATGGATGTAAGGACCCTTACATCATATCCGGAGACCTTCCCGTGATATCCTATGGTCACCTGGCTGAGGTTGCCTTCAAACAGGTCTATGAACAGGCTGCCCATATCCCCGGCAAGCTGGAAGAAGGGTGACAGTACTTCCATCTGTTCCGGCCTGACCACAGGCGCATTTACCGGATATGCCGCCGTACCGCCATTAAGCACTTCTATCACCTGGTCAGCGATCACCGTTCCTGCCCGGCTCTGCGCTTCGGCCGTAGAGGCGCCCAGGTGGGGTGTGCATATGACATTGTCCAGCCGGAATACCAGGGAATCAGTGCATGGTTCTGTTTCATAGACATCCAGCGCCGCTCCGCCTATATGGCCTTTCCTTATAGATTCTGCCAGGTCCGCTTCTACTATTATTCCGCCCCGGGCCACATTGAGTATGATAGTGCCCTTCTTCATCTTTGCAAATTCCTTGCTGTCAAACATACCCAGGGTGTCCTTGTTCTTGGGAAGATGTATGGATATGAAGTCGGAAGCAGCATATATGTCCTCCAGCTTTCCTGCCTTGACTATGCCCAGTTCGCGGAAGCGGTCTTCGGACACAAAAGGGTCATAGGCGATGACCTTCATGCCCAGTCCCATCACCTTCTTTGCTACCAGGCCGCCAATCTGCCCGAATCCTACAATACCCAGGGTCTTGCCTTCTATCTCAATACCCTTGAATTTTGATTTTTCCCATTTCCCGCTTTTCAGAGAGGCATCGGCTCCGGGTATGCTTCTTACCAGGGCAAACATAAGGGCTATGGTATGTTCTGCGACAGTCACGGCATTGCTGGCGGGAGCATTGACCACTATTATCCCCTTTTTTGTAGCTGCCTCCACATCTACATTGTCCACTCCTATGCCAGCGCGTCCTATTATCTCCATCTTATCGGCTTTTTCGATAATAGAAGCATCAGGCCTGGTGGCGCTCCTTATAATAAGGGCATTATAATCCCCGATGATATCCTTTAGCTCTTCGCCGGATATGCCTTTTTTCTCGTCAACGGTAAAATGCTGTCTCAGCTTTTCCAGGGCCTCGTCTGCCAGCCCGTCTGTCACCAGTACTTTCTTTTTATCATCTTTCATATTATTTACCATCCTGGCTGTCAAGATAATTATTTTCCATGAATGTCTTTTGTACCGCCATTATGCCTGCTCCCGGTTCCAGATCATAGCCCAGGTCAGCAAGCGACATCTCCAGGGCAGAAAATGCAGTGATAAGGTCGAACATGCCCACATAGCCAATATGTCCGATCCTGAATATCTTCCCTTTAAGTTTTCCCTGGCCTCCGGCAATGGTCACTCCGTATTTTATCCTCATGACTTTGGTAAGCTGCCCGCCGTCTACTCCTTCTGGCACTTTTATGGCAGTGGTCGAAAAACCCCTTTTTCCCGGATCTTTTACCAGCATCTCCAGCCCCAGAGCTTCAGCGCCGGCCCAGGAAGCTTTTGCCAGGGCCTGGTGCCTTTTAAACGCATTGTCCATCCCCTCCTCAAAAAGCATATCCAGGGCTTTGTTTATGGCGGCTATTATGGAAATACCCGGGGTCCATGGAGTCTGGTTTTTCTCCAGCGACTTCCTGGCTGCGCTCAGGTCAAAATAGAACCGGGGCAGATCCGACTTTTCTATCATCTTCCAGGCCTTCTCGCTTACGCTTATAAAAGCTGCGCCGGTGGGGGCGCTAAGTCCTTTCTGGGAACCTCCTATTACTATATCCAGGTTCCAACTGTCAGTTTCCAGGTCTGATGCCACCAGGCCGCTTATTGCATCCACTATAAGGATAGCCGGATAGTCTTTTACAATATTCCCTATTGTCTTAACATCATTTAAGGCGCCGGTGGAGGTCTCGCTGAACTGGACCATGACTCCCTTTATGCTTCTGTCCTGGTCCAGCTTCTGCCTTATGTCTTCCGGATCTACCGTATCGCCCCAATCATAGTCCAGGGCCAGTACCTCCAGGCCGAACTGCTGGCTTATCTTTTTAAATCTTTCGCCAAAATTGCCTATGCTGGCCACCAGTACCCTGTCGCCTTTGCAGAAGGAATTGGTAACTGCGGCCTCCATGCCTCCGGTACCTGATGATGTAAGTAAGAAAACATCATTTTCCGTCTTATACATCTTTTTGAGTTTTTCCGAGACCTGTGAGAATACCTCCCCGAATTCAGGAGACCTGTGGTGCATGAGACTCCTGCCATGCTCTATGAGCACTTCCTCTGATATGGGGGTAGGCCCCGGGGTCATGATATACTTCTTTACCATTTTTTCCTTCTTTCCCGTTTATGTTTAAAAACTGTTTTATTAATCTTTGGAACCCCTCATGCAGGCTATCTTGCCCGTCCTTACCAGTTCCAGTATGCCGAAAGGCCTTAGCAGGTCTTCAAGCGCTTTTACTTTCCTGCTGCTGCCGGTTATCTCTATCACCAGGGTCTTCTTGCCCACATCCACGATATTGGCCCTGAAGATGCTGACCACTTCCAGGATCTGGGGCCGGGTCTTGGAATCCGCGCTTAACTTTATCAGCACCAGCTCCCTTTCTACTATATTTGAAGGGTCCAGCTCCTGTATCTTTATGACATTTATCAGCTTATACAGCTGTTTGGTCACCTGCTCTGTGCTGTGGTTTTCAGCATTTACCACCAGGGTTATCCTGGAAACAGCCTGATCCTCAGTGGGCCCTACTGCCAGGCTGTCTATATTGAAGCCCCGCCTGCTGAAAAGTCCGGCCACCTTGGCCAGAACGCCTGACTTATTTTCCACTAAAACCGATATTATGTGTTTCATATCACACCTTCCCGTCTTCCAGCATATTGCAAATGGGTGAACCCGGTGCCACCATGGGATAGACATTTTCCTCCCTGTCGATCCAGAAGTCGACCAGGACAAGATTATTGATGCTGAGGGCCTTCTTGATGGCTGCCTCTACTTCCTCTTTTTTCTGTACCCTGATGCCGACTCCCCCGTAAGCCTCCACCAGTTTTACAAAATCTACACAATTATTTACACAGGTGTGGGAGTATCTTTTCTCCCAGAAAAGTTCCTGCCACTGCCTTACCATTCCCAGATAGCCGTTGTTAAGAAGCATTATCTTTACCGGCAGCTTATTAGAA
>CAYPXQ010000227.1:0-5445 GCA_964414685.1 uncultured Actinomycetota bacterium | reverse complement strand
TCTTCCTTCTGGAGCACTACCACCTCCAGCACATCATCGATATTAAGGACCTCTTCTGGTTTTACATTATTCCTTATTGATAATTCATGTACCGGTATTACACCCTCAGACTTAAATCCTATGTCTACCAGGACCTCGTCTTTTTCGATCTTTACTACTCTTCCTTTTAATACGTCGCCGTCATTAAAATTTACCATGGTAAGTTCATAATTGGGCACCATTACGCCATTTTCATCCTCTACCATGTAGTTCTCGTCTGTCAGTTCGATGTTAATATTATTTTTTTCTGCCATGTTTTTCTTAAATAACCTCCGTTTTTTATAAACAAACAAAAAGGATATCACGCAAGGAAATATTAATCAATAATTTCAGGATTATTTTAGATATACCAGTTTTTTCCCGTCTTTATATCCACTTTTAATCTTACTTTTAATTCCAGCACATCCTCCATGGATTCCCTTACTATCTTTTCCAGAATAACTGCATCCGCCTGCCTTAACTCCAGCACTATCTCATCATGCACATGCAGTATTATATTGCTGTCAATTGATCCTGAAGCCAGCCTGTCATGAAGCCTTATGGTGGCCAGCTTCATTATGTCTGCCGCGCTCCCCTGTATGGGGGTATTAACGGCATATCTTTCTCCAAGTCCCCTTATCCTTCCATTGCTGCTGCCAAGCTCCCTGATATATCTCTTCCTGCCGAACATAGTGGTAGAATATCCATTTTTAACAGCACTTTCGATTAGGCCTTTAAGGTATCTGTCGACCATGGGGTATCTTTCAAAATACCTCTTTATATATTCCCCCGCCTCCTCATTGGATATGGAAAGCCTGCTGGCCAGTCCAAAGTCTGTCATACCGTATATTATGCCGAAATTTATTGCCTTTGCCTTTCTCCTCATCTCTTCCGGAACGTCATCATAGTCTATGCCGAATATCTCGGAAGCAGTCCTGCTGTGTATGTCTTCTCCCCGGTTAAATGTTTCGATAAGGCTGCTGTCCCCGGAAAGGTGCGCCAGCACCCTTAGCTCTATCTGGGAATAATCCGAAGCCATAAGCAGGTCATAACCCTTTCCCGGTATGAATGCCTTTCTTATCTGTTTTCCCAGTGAAGTCCTGACCGGGATATTCTGCAGGTTGGGGTCGCTGGAACTTATCCTGCCGGTAGTAGTGCCCATCTGGTTGTAGCTGGTATGCAGCCTTCCGTCAACAGGGTCTATAAGCCGGGGAAGCACATCCACATAAGTGTTCTTGAGTTTGGTCTTTTCCCGGTAGTCGAGTATCCTGTCTATCACGGGAGATGTCTCCCTTATGGCTTTAAGGACGGCAGCATCAGTGGAAAACCCGGTCTTGGTCTTCTTAAGGGCAGGCAGTCCCAGATCTTCAAACAATATTTCCGCCAGCTGCTGAGATGAGTTTATGTTAAACTGCTTTCCGCATATGCCATATATATCTTCTGTAAGTTTTTTTATCTGGATATCATATTCCTTTATAAGGCTGTCCAGATAATCCTTATCTATGGCCACACCTTTGTCCTCAATTTCTGCCAGTACACCTATAAGAGGCTCCTCTATTTCCTCATACAGACGGGTCAGGCTGTTTTCCTGGAGTTTTTTTACCAGTCTTTTTCCCAGCCCTTCAAGCAGGGCAGCTTCCTTTAGCACCTGTCCGTATCTTTCTTTATCAAGATCTTCCCCGGCTCCGGGGGGTCCAAAGTCAAGAGACATCTGGGTATCTCCTGCACCTTCCTTTCCGCCGCCGGGAAACCTGATATTATCCATTTCCATGCCCAGTATACGGGAAGACATCTCGGCCATATCGGCTGATGACCTGAGCGGGTTCAGCATCAAAAACATTATTTCCAGGTCGAAAAGTCTCCCTCTTACTTCTATATCGTTTTTCAAAAAAAACTTTATGACCTGCTTGAGACGGATCCCTGTCTTTTTTATATCCCGGTCTTCCATTATGGCCCTTAAGCTTCCTGATGCCTTTTCATCCTTGAGTATGCCGTCATCTGCCAGGAATGCTTTTTTCCCTCCGGTATATAGCAGTATGTCTGAAGCACCGGAGCCGGCAGGCATCAAATATATTTGATCCTTTACCGTACCAGGGGCAATACTCCCCCTGAATATTTCCAGCTCCAGAGAAGGAAGCTCCAGGCCTGCTGCTTCTCCGCTGCTTTCTGCGATATCCATAAGACCGGCATATCCCGGAAGTCTCTTTAACAGGCTGCCGAATTCCAGGCGGTCGAATACATCTTTGATCCTTCCGATATCAATATCCCTGAAACTTCTTTCAACCACTTCCCTGTCTATTTCAAGGTCTTTTTTTAATGTGGCAAGTTCTTTGCTTTTCATCGCCAGGTCCCTATTTGCCTCAAGCATCCCCTGTAGTTTGACGCTCTTTATCTTAGCTATATTCTCATATATGCCCTCCAGGCTGCCGAATTCATTTATGAGTTTGACCGCTGTTTTGGGACCTATCCCGGGTACACCCGGTATATTATCAGAACTGTCTCCCATAAGAGCCAGCAGGTCCCTCACCGATCCCGGTCCCACGCCCATCTTTTCCCTGACGGCTTCCGGACCGTAGATAATGGTATCGGTTATGCTCTTTTTGGAGGATAGTACGCTGACCCTGCCGGATACCATCTGCAGCATATCCTTGTCCCCGGTGACTATCACGGCCTCATCACCGCTTTCGGCTGCGTTCCTGGCAAGGGTTGCCAGTATATCGTCAGCTTCCATTCCTTCTATCTCTATGCAGCTTATGCTGAATGCTTCCATTACCTCCTTTATAAGAGGCAGCTGGCCAATCAGTTCCTCAGGCATCTTCTTGCGGTGAAGCTTATAATCCTCGAACATGCGGTGCCGGAATGTGGGCCCCCTGCTGTCAAATGCGCATACCACCCTGTCTGGCCGGTGGTCTTCCACTATCTTGAGGAACATATTGGTAAAGCCCAGCACGGCATTGGTCATAATACCCGAAGAGGTTATTATGGTGTCCGGAAGTGCATAAAATGCCCTGTAGGCAATATTATTGGAATCTATCAGTACTATTCTTTGTGTCATGAGGCTCCGGGCTGCAGCTTTATTTTGATACAGGATAATTTTTTACTGGTATTAAATTTCTCCAGTGATCTTATCAATTTACTATTTACATTATAACAATGTTTTACATTATATCATCAACTAAAATATAAATATAAGGATAAGAAGCCTGCACCTGCATCCGGGCCATTATATAATATCTTGATAATAGATATGATTAATTGTATTATTTCTACCGTGCCGAAGTGGCGGAATTGGCAGACGCGCTGGACTCAAAATCCAGTGGGCCGAGAGGCTCGTGCCGGTTCGATCCCGGCCTTCGGCACCATGGATATCATTGAATCTCCGCCGGCAAAAAAGTCAGCATTCAATGATCGTAAAAAACAGTAGCCCGAATCATTAACACCTTATCCTTTGGCCTGGAAACTCTTATGGAACTCGACTTTTCCCCGGGGAAGGTTATTTTCTTCAAGAGGAAGGGCGAGAACGAATCTATGGGGCACACCGTCATGGCTGAGACCGGCAACCGCCTTAAAACCGAAGCGCTTATAATAACCGGGATCCCCTACCAGGATGCAGCCCTTGCCGTCAAGCTCCTTTAGCATGGAAAGGCCTTTTTTGACCATTGCTTTGCCTATCCCCAGGTTTTGATATTCAGGCAATACGGATATGGGACCGAGACCATACCAATCACTGCTGCCGTCCGTGATTCTGACTGGCGAGAAAGCAATATGACCTACCACTTCCCCGCCTATTTCTGCAACCAGTGATATGGTAAGGGCGCCTGATCGCCTCAGCCCCTTTATGATGAAAGACTCTGTATTATTGCTATGGGCATTATCTTTAAATGCTTCTTCGGTAACATAGGTTATTTTATCAATATCCAGGGGTTTTTCTTTTCTGATTATAATTTTGTTTTCGTGATCATCCACTTTTTTAGCCCCTGTTGTCTTCCATCCAACTTATGGCAAAACCTACCAGTTCTCTCTGGCGGAAGAACTGTGAACCAGCCTGCCCGATATCTGAAACCATTATGACATCTTTTTTTTCTTTAAGGAAAGCATCGCCCAGGTCATTAAAATCATCAGTTATACTTTTTATATCCCTTACCTCTTTCCATGTCTTCTTTCCATTATCCATATAAGGCATGCCCTGTATCTCTTCTTCTTTGCCGGGATAATCAGCCCTTATCTCTGCAAGATGGAGGGATGTATTATTTTCATGCCTGACGCCCACCAGCAGCACATGCCCATCAAGTTCATATATCTTTGCCAGGGGAGACTTCTCACCATGTGCGTACTCGAGGCTGTGGCCACCGGTTATATATTCAGCATTTCTACCCCATGCACAGAAAGACACCTGGGGATGATCACTTCTCAGTACTCCCCTCTGCTTCCTGAATACTTCCGGTATCTGTCCTATCCCCCTGGTCGGCGTAATATAAGGATCAAAAGGCGGCATATTTTCTTTTATAGTTTTCCACCAATCCTCTGGAACAGGCGGGTTTACCCACTGGGAGGGATCTGAAAGATCGCCTGAATGCGCCGTCATCACCAGGGTACCATTATTGCCCAGTATACTTTCCAGGGCAAGAATAAAAGAAACAGCCCCACCGCATATCCATCCCATTGAACTCATGGAAGAGTGGACTATAATAGTCATACCGCCACGGACTCCGATCCTTCTTAAGTCAGTTTTTAGGGATTCTATGGTCTGGGGGTTTTTACTTTTTACGATTACATCTTTTTCGCTCATGATTGGGATTTAATCATAAGTGATAAGGTTTTTCCACAAAAATCTTGCTGAAGCCGAACCAATAAATACAAGTATAAGACATGAGATATTGCTGACAATTATATTTACAAGAGCCTGGATATTTTCCTTTTCCTTTATCAGGTTCAAAGTTTCAAGATTAAAGGTGGAGAAAGTAGTAAATGCGCCCAGAAGTCCCATAAATAAAAATACTCTGAAATTCGATGATACGGTTATATTTTGAAACAGTTCCCATAAGAAACCAATGAGCAGTGCTCCTATAAGATTTACTGCCAATGTTCCGTAAGGAAAAACGCCAGAAGAGTTTTTTTGTATTATTCCAGATATCAGGTATCTTAGAAGGGCTCCTGTCCCGCCGCCTATGACTACATACATTAATTTCAAAACCATCTTTTAAACTCCTGTCCAAAAATAATATTAACAGGAGTCATCAGCCTATTGGCGGTTACTGGTGAACTCCATCACCATTTTTTTAAGATTATACTGTTTGGTTATACAATAATCAATTATGGATTTCGCCGATTTCTTTTAACTACCTGGCAATCTCAACATAACGCTCGCGGGACATCTCTGCTCCATATGCAATAGCCGCACGAATGCTTTCTTGTGTTAACTGTGGA
>CAYPXQ010000226.1:0-2960 GCA_964414685.1 uncultured Actinomycetota bacterium | reverse complement strand
GCGGCCGGGATTATTTGAAAGGAGGGTCAAATTTTCAAAGAGGGCCCGTCCGCCTTGTCATAAAAGACGCATTAACCGGATATAAGTTTTAAAAAAAACCAGATTTTTTAATTTTTTATTCAAATGTTAAATTATGTTAAATAATATTGATATATTTAAATGTATAGTTATAATTTATTCAAATGTCTTAACTATTAAAGGAATAATATGTCAGTACAATGTGATGCAGGCCAGAAGAAGGCCGGGATAGGTTTTTTCGAGAAATACCTATCTGTATGGGTTATTTTATGCATTGCCGCAGGAGTGGCCATAGGAAGGTTTCTTCCGGGAGTACCCGGTTTCCTGAGCCGGCTGGAATATGCCCGGGTCTCCATACCGGTAGCCATACTAATATGGCTCATGATCTATCCCATGATGCTAAAGATAGACTTTACCAGCATTGTAAATGCCGCTAAAAAGCCCAGAGGCCTCACGGTGACCACTGTCACCAACTGGCTTATAAAGCCTTTTACCATGTATGCCATTGCCTTCTTCTTTTTCAGGATAGTATTTGCAGACTTCATACCCCAGGCGCTGGCTTCTGAATATCTTGCCGGAGCTGTGCTGTTGGGTGCCGCACCCTGCACGGCCATGGTATTTGTATGGAGCCACCTCTGCCGGGGAGATGCCGCATATACCCTGGTACAGGTAGCAGTCAATGACATCATCATCCTGTTTGCATTTACTCCCATAGTAGCCCTTCTCCTGGGCATAAGCGATGTCATCGTGCCTTACAGCACATTATTCCTGTCAGTAATATTATTCGTGGTAATACCTTTTGCCGGAGGATATCTCTCCAGGGTGCTTATAATAAAGAAAAGAGGCAGGGACTATTTCGAGAAAGTGTTTATAAAAAAATTCGATAAAGTCACCATAGCGGGGCTTCTTTCCACACTCATCATAATATTTGCCTTCCAGGGCAATATCATACTTTCCAATCCATTGCATATACTTATGATAGCGGTACCTCTCATAATCCAGACTTTCCTTATATTCGCCATTGCCTATGGGTGGGGAAGGCTGTGGAAGCTCCCCTTCTGCATAGCAGCGCCGGGTGCTATGATAGGTGCAAGCAATTTCTTCGAGCTTGCCGTGGCCGTAGCCATATCTCTTTTTGGATTGCGATCGGGAGCGGCTCTGGCTGCGGTGGTGGGCGTACTGGTAGAAGTGCCGCTCATGCTTACCCTGGTAAGGATAGCAAATTCTACCAGGGGCTGGTTTATTTATGATACTGAAAGGACATAGATGAAGGCGACAGTTGGATTCATCTGCGTGGGAAATTCATGCAGGAGCCAGATGGCGGAAGGATTTGCCAATAAATACGGCAGAGATGTCTTTAAAGTCTATAGCGCCGGCACACATCCTGCCAGCATGGTAGATCCTGATGCAGTTGAAGTCATGAAGGAAAAAGATATAGATATCAGCAGGCAGTACCCCAAACCGCTGGCCGATATACCGGGAGAACTGGATGTGATAATCACCATGGGATGCGGCGTAGAATGTCCATATCTCCCGGCGCAGTACAGGGAGGACTGGGGGATCAATGACCCGGTTGGAGTTCCGGTATCGGAATTCAGAAAAATAAGGGATATAATAGAGGAAAATGTCCTGGAGCTGGCAGCAGCAGCCAGAAGTTCCGGGACCAGGGAGATTTTTATTAAAAAGCTTGGGGAGAGAAGCTGATTGGATGACTTTAAGATCATAGTAAGGGCCGTAAAAGCACTCTCTGATGAGAACCGGATTCGTATAATGGGGCTTCTTGACAGCAGTGCGAAACTCTGTGTATGTGAGATAACAGCAATAATCGGGCTTTCCCAGCCTACTATTTCCAGCCACCTGAAGCTGCTGGAAAATGCCGGCCTAATCAGTCACGAAAAAGACGGGCTATGGGTAAATTACTGCATATCGGCCGACCTGGAGCCAGATATAAGGGACATACTGGGGGAAGTCCTTGCGGTAATAAGGAAAAGCAAGACCGTAAAAGACGATATCAGGAAGCTTTCAGAAGTAGACAGGGATAGACTATGCTCCAGGAGCAGGCCGCTGTGACCATTCCTTAAAACCGGAAGCATCCTTGAAAATAAACATAGCCCGGTATGGAAAAAATGTCCATTATAATATATCATTTCTTAAAAGTTAAAAGCTGCAAAACTGCTGATGACAAAGATCAAAAACATAATAAATATCATCCTTATTACTGTGGTAGTGGCGCCAATGGTAATACTTGCATACAGGTTTATACCTTTCAGGGACCTTAATGGATACAGCATCATGGATGAGCAAAGCATAAACCAGGTACCGGATACCGGGGCGCTCCTGGAAGAGAAGCCGCTGGAATTTGATTTTGAAATGATAATAGACAGGGCCTCTCTGCCCGGAAAAAGTGTCGCCGCAGCTGAGCCTCCTTCCGGGCAGGAAGCTGCTGCGGAAGAAGAACAGATGGTAGAAAGCCGGGACAGAGACCCGGCGGAAGATATAGAAGACGCGGACTATGCGGAAGATGCGGGCGGCATTGATCAGGAAACTGTGTCCGGGGGCCACCTTGATAAAGAGGAGAGTGAAAGCACGTCAGCAAAAGAAGAAAAGATCCTGGATGATATTGACTATGATGACAGCAGCCATTTCAGGATAGAAGTCGACCTGTCAAGACAGGTATTGACAGTTTTTTACAAAAGCGAGATCCTGCGGGAGATGATATGCTCAGGAGGGGCCCCGGAATCGCCTACTCCTCCGGGTGAGTATACTACCTCTGAGAAGATAGAATATTCCTGGGTGGAAAGGTTCGGAGTGGGGGCATATTACTGGATACGGTTTTTTGAGAGTTACCTTATACACAGCGTCCCGTTTGACGAAAATGGGAATATGATAATAGAAGAATATGAGAAGCTGGGGAACCCTGCCAGCCACGGATGCATAAGGCT
>CAYPXQ010000225.1:0-13270 GCA_964414685.1 uncultured Actinomycetota bacterium | reverse complement strand
CCAGGAGATAATAACCCCTGCATTCGAGCATACCGAGGTCTTCTCCAGGAGTATCGGTGAATCGACTGATATTGTACAGAAAGAGATGTACACATTCCCTGACCGTAAGGGAAGGTCGCTTACCCTGAGACCGGAGGGGACGGCCTCCATAGTAAGGTCAGTGGTGGAGAAAAAGATGCTGTCTTCACAGGAACTGCCGCTTAAGCTTTTTTATATAGGGAATATGTTCAGGTATGAAAGGCCCCAGAAAGGCAGGATGAGGGAATTCTGGCAGATAGGCGCAGAAGCCATGGGAAGCAGCGAGCCTTTGATAGATGCGGAAGTCATATGGCTCCTTAGCCGTATCTTCTATAAGCTGGGGTTTAAAAAACTGCAGCTCAGGATAAACAGTATAGGATGCAGCAAGTGCCGGGAAAGCTTCATCCATGAGTTTAAGGATTATATACAGCCTGATCTCGGAGGTCTATGCCAGGACTGCAGGAACAGGTTTGAAGCCAATCCTTTAAGGATATTCGACTGCAAGAAGAGCAGCTGCCGCAGCATTGTTTCCGGCAGTCCTAAAATATCCGGTTTTTTATGCCCTGACTGCAAAAAACATTTCCAGGGGGTCAAGAAGATCCTGACCGGACTCTCAATAGAATATCATATAGATGACAGCCTGGTCAGAGGTTTTGATTATTATACCGGGACAATATTCGAGATGGTATCCCATGAGCTTGAAAGTGCCCAGAATGCCCTGGGAGGGGGAGGGCGGTATGACAGGCTGCTGTCTGAATTCGGCGGTCCCGATATGCCGGCTACCGGCTTTGCGCTGGGGCTTGACAGGACCATATTGGTGATGAAAGAACTGGGTATGAGCTGCAGCCGGAAAACAGGACCGGTAAAGACATATATGATAACTCTGTCAGGACCTGGAGAAGCTTACAGCCTGGAAATATTAAGGGACATCAGGGAAGCCGGGATTGCCTGCCAGGTGGATTATACCAGCAGGAATATAGGCACCGGCATAAAAAAAGCAGGCAAAAAAGGATTTGACCTGGCTGTAATAATAGGTGATGAGGAAATACATAAGGGTTATGTTACCATAAAAGACCTGGACAATTTCAGGCAGTACACTATTGACAGGACCCGGCTGGTCAAAAAGATATTGGAGATGACAGGAGTAGAAAAAAATGGGTAAACCAGAATACAGGACTACAATGCGTTCCCATATTTGCGGAAGCATAGACAGGGAGCTTATTGACAAAAAGATAAGCCTCTGCGGATGGGTAAATAAAAGAAGGGATCACGGAAAACTTATATTCATAGACCTCAGGGATTTTTCCGGGGTAGTCCAGCTGGTACTGGATCCCGCCTTTTCCAGCCAGGCATATGTATCCGGCAAGGATATAAGGAATGAATATGTCATAAAAGCAGAAGGAATGGTAAGGAAAAGAGCAGAGGATGCCGTAAACCCATCCATCCCCACTGGTGAGATAGAAGTGGTGTTATCAACACTTACAGTATTTGCCGCATCAAAGACACCGCCATTTATGCTGGAGCACAGGGAGAGGGTGGATGAGAATACCAGGCTGAAATACAGGTATATAGACCTCAGGTCTGCCGAGATGCAGAGAAACTTGAGGCTCAGGCACAGCATAAAGGCTGCTGCCAGGCAGTATTTTGATTCCAGAGGCTTTATTGAGGTAGAGACGCCCATACTGGCAAAAAGTACTCCGGAGGGCGCCCGGGACTTTTTGGTGCCGTCCCGCTACCATCCGGGGAAATTCTATGCCCTGCCCCAGTCGCCCCAATTATTCAAGCAGACACTTATGCTCTCCGGTTTTGACAGGATCTACCAGATAGTCAAATGCTTCCGGGATGAGGCTTTAAGGGCAGACAGGCAGCTGGAATTTACACAGATAGACCTGGAGATGACTTTTGTGGATACAGATGATGTCATGGGAATGATCGAGGGGCTGTTCCGGACCGTATTCAGCCAGGTGCTGGGGATAGAGCTGGAAACCCCATTCAGGCGGATCACCTGGAAGGAGAGTATGGAGAAATACGGCAGCGACAAGCCTGATCTAAGGTTCGGCCTTGCCATCAGCGATATCACCGGTATTTTTTCCGGGAGCAGCCTCCAGATCTTTAAGAAAGCAGTAGACTCGGGAGACAATATAAAGTGCCTGGTGCTGCCGGATGCTTCGGCATTCAGCCGCAAGGACCTGGACGGACTGGTGGGACTGGCCAGGGAAAACGGAGCCGGGGGACTGGCCTGGATAAAGGTAGATGATGATATGTCATTCCAGTCACCCATAACCAAGTTCTTGTCTGCACAGGAGATCAGCGATCTGACCTCAGCTTTAAAACTAGGTCCTGGCAGCCTCCTGCTTATAGTTGCAGACAGTTTTACCACATGCTGCAAAGTCCTGGGAGACCTCAGGGTCCGCCTGGCAAAAAAACTGGATATCATCAAGAAGGATGTTTTTGAATTCGTATGGGTCTATGATTTTCCCCTGTTTGAATGGGATGAAGAAGAGGGCCGGCTCACATCCATCCATCATCCCTTTACCAGCCCGGACGAAGAAGGCAAAAAGCTCCTGGATAAGGAACCGCTCAAAGTAAAGTCAAAGGCATATGACATCGTGCTTAACGGCAGCGAGATCGGGGGCGGGTCTATAAGGATAAACAATGCAGGCCTGCAGCAAAAAATATTTAAACTGCTGGATATAAATGAAGACATGGTGGAGAAAAACTTCGGCTTCCTAATAGATGCCCTTTCATACGGAGCTCCTCCCCATGGAGGTATTGCCCTGGGCATGGACCGCCTGGCGATGATAATGGGGGGACTGGACAGCATAAGGGAAGTAATAGCTTTTCCCATGACTCAATCTGCCATGGAGCTCATGACCGGCACTCCTTCGGAGGTAAGCAGAAAGCAGCTGGAGGAGCTGTCGATAGAACTGGCGGAAATAGAAGATGATTAAGCCGCTGCCGGTAGTTTCAGCTTTATTGAATAAAGAAAAGAGTTATGATAATATCGACCCTGGTACTCTGTTTATATCGTTGTTGAAGAGTAATTTTTGTGCCAACACGATTACATTGGAAGCTCATACTTTGGCTGCTGAGTAAATGCCCTGACCTGGTTTCTGGGACTTATATATGCAGACCGGAGAGCATCCACCTGCTGAGTGCAGGGCGCAAAAATACCTGATACGACGACTAAACGGGGTATCTTTTATTATCAAATACATATAGTTTATTCAGTAAAAAAATGGATACAAGAGGACGATTTTTAAATTATTTTAAGGAAAGAAGACATCTGGTGATGCCCTCTTCCAGCCTGATCCCCAAAAATGATCCCAGCGTGCTTCTTACCACTGCCGGCATGCAGCAGTTCAAACCCTATTATCTGGGGACAGAGGCGCCGCCGGAGACCAGGATAGCTACTGTCCAGAAGTGTTTCAGGACCAGCGATATAGAGAGCGTGGGATATACCGACAGGCACCTTACATTTTTTGAGATGCTGGGTAATTTTTCTTTTGGTGATTATTTCAAGAAGGAAGCCATAGCCTTTGCCATAGATTTCTGTGTCAACTGCCTGGAGCTTCCCCTGGAAAAGCTGTTTACTGCTGTTTTCAGCGGCGATAAGGATATTCCTGCCGATGAAGAGGCCATACAGTACTGGATCGACAATGGCATAAGTGAAGACAGGATATACAGGCTGGGCAGGGAAGAAAACTTCTGGGGGCCTGCAGGAAGCTCGGGTCCCTGCGGACCCTGCACCGAGATCTATTATGATTATGGTCCGGGGACCGGCTGCGGCAGGAAAGACTGCGATCCCTCATGTGAATGCGGAAGGTTCTTGGAAATATGGAACCTGGTCTTTACCCAGTATGATTTTGACGGGAACAGCTATACGGAACTTCCCCGGAAAAATATAGATACAGGCATGGGCCTGGAAAGGATAACCGCTGTCCTGGAAGGCCAGGCTTCAGTATTTATGACCAGCCTGTTTAAGCCAATAATGGAAAGGATACAGGAGATAACCGGAGGCAAGCCGCAAGACCTGTTGAATGACAGGGATGCAGGCAGGTCCCTGAGGATACTGGCAGACCATTGCCGGGCTATATATTTCTTGCTGGCAGACGGGGTCACACCTTCCAATGAAGGCAGGGGCTATATACTCAGAAGGATAATAAGGAGGGCGGTAAGATTCGGTAAAAAGCTGGGCATCCATGATTTTTTCCTTAATAATATCGGTGAAGCGGTAATAGAGTCCTATTCCGGCTATTATGGCGAGCTTTCCCGGGGAAAAGACATGGCATTCGAAATTGTACTGGATGAGGAAAAGAGGTTTACCCGTACCCTTAATGAAGGAAACAGTATTTTAGACGGAATGATCCAGGCGGCAAAGGACAGGAGTTCTACATCACTGGACCCTGAGGAAGCTTTCAGGCTTTATGAGACCTATGGTTTCCCGGTGGAGCTTACAAACGAGATACTGGGGGAACAGGGTATGAGCCTGGACCAGAGAGAATATGATAAGTATTTTAAAAAACATATTGAAAGATCCAGGAAGAAGACATCCTTTGATAAGAAAGTAGATGAGAACCTTCCTGTGTATAAGGATATCCAAAAGAGCGGAAAGACTGATTTCCTGGGGTATGAAAAAGAAGAGCTGCAGACTGAGGTGGAGGCGATAATAAGGCTAACCGGCAGCGGCAGGGGCCAGGCGGCAGATGAGTTAAATGCCGGTGAAAAAGGCGAGATAATATTAAAGTCTACTGTATTCTACGGAGAAAAGGGCGGACAGTCCGGCGACCGGGGCCTGATAAGGTCAGACGGGGCAATATTCATAGTAAATGATACCCGGATACCGCTGGAGGACCTTTTCATCCATCATGGATTCGTGAAAGAAGGCAGAATAAGCCGCGGAGATAAGGTCCATATAGAGATAGACCACAAAAGACGCAGCCATATCAGGAAAAATCATACATCCACACATCTTCTTCACTGGGCCCTGAGGAATACCCTGGGAGACCAGGTAAGGCAATCCGGATCCATGGTGACCGATAACAGACTGAGATTTGACTACACCGCATATAATCCGCCTTCTGATGACCAGTTATCCAGGATAGAGAAGATGGTCAACCAGAAAATAATGAAAAATGATAAGGTAAGGTGTTTTGAGACCACCCTGGAGTATGCAAGGGAGCTTGATGCGGTAGCATTATTCGATGAAAAATATGGAAAATTTGTAAGGGTGGTGGAGATAGATGATTACAACCGTGAATTATGCGGCGGCACTCATGCAGACAGGACCGGCGAGATAGGGGTATTCAAGATAATATCAGACACCAGTATCGGGGCAAATCTAAGAAGGATAGAAGCAGTAACAGGCATACATGCATATGAGATGCTGAATGAAAAGGAAAAGAGGTTAAACAGGATATCCGCTATCCTGGAAGTTGCAGAGGAAAAGGCCATGGATTCAGCGGAACGGCTAAAACAGGAAAACCTTGAATTAAAAAAGGAGCTGGACGAACTGAGTACAGGCATAGCCGCAGAACAGATAATCAAGGCCCTGGCGAAAAAGGAGCCCGTAAACGGCATAAATATATTAGATTTTAATATGGCATCCCTTGGCCTCTCCCGGGAGATCCCGGTTAAGGATATGGGTGCAATTGCAGACCGCATAAAAGATGCCTATGGCAATAAGAATACTTTTATAGTCCTGGGTAATATATTCAGGAGCAAGCCGGTGATGGTGCTTTCCTGCACCCGGGACATATCCGGCAGTACCATGCACTGCGGAAAACTTGCCAGAGAAGTGGGGCGGATAATAAAAGGCGGCGGAGGGGGAAGACCCGATTTTGCCCAGCTGGGCGGTTCGGATAAGGACTCGCTGGAAAAAGCCATTGATCTTGCCGTCAGCAAGGCCAGGGAAAGCTTTGGCCGGGGATCATAAGATGAAGATAATGGGAATGGATATCGGTGATAGATATATAGGCATAGCCCTTACCGATAGGGAAAAAAAGATGTCAGTACCACTTGTGGTACTGGAAAATGATGCAGGCTTTAAAGACAGGTTCTGCAGCATCATGGACAGGGAAGGAGTGGAGAAGATAGTAGTGGGTATGCCCTACACTCTCAGGGGTGAGATAGGACAGCAGGGTAAAAAGGTCCTGGAATTTGTTAATAAAAAAATACTTGATACGGGGATCGAGGTTGTCTATCAGGACGAAAGGTTTACCAGCAAACTCCACCTGGAGCCAGGCGTGAAAAATAAAAAAGGCAAAGGCCGGAAAGATAAGTTTTCTGCCGCCCTCATACTTCAGGGTTACCTGGACAGGACCTCAGCTATCAGAAGGGATGATGATGAATAAAAAAAGGTTTGGGCTATTGTTTTTGATCATATCTGTCCTGGCGGCATCAGTATTGAATGCCTGTATTTTTGATACTGACCTGCCGGAAGAAGAAAATACAATTGTCGCGGGACAAAAAGTAATGGTAGTAATAGAGGAGGGGATGACCCTTAACGGGATAGCAGCGCTTCTGGAAGAAGCCGGAGTAGTAGATAATGCTCTGCTTTTCCGTCTCTTTGTCCAGCAGAGGGGCAGTGAGAAAAACCTGGCGCCTGGGGAATATGAGATGATAACAGGTTCTGAATATGAAGAAGTGCTGGATATGCTTACCGCTGGACCGCCGGTAATAACATATAATGTGACCATCCCCGAAGGTTTTACCAGCATCGATATTATTGAAAGGTACAGCTCGGAGCTGCCATTTATAACATCAGAGGACATGGAAAGAGCAGTCCTCATAGACAATTATGATTATGATTTTCTTGACGGTCTGGAAAGCCTGGAGGGTTTCCTTTTCCCCAAGACTTATGAAATAATGGCCCAATACAGGCCAGCGGATATAGTAGACATGATGCTGGTCCAGTACCAGCTTGAGACCGGCGACCTGGATTACGGACTTGCCCGGGAAAAGGGCCTTTCCAGTTATGACATACTGAAGATCGCATCCATGGTGGAAAGGGAAGCATATATCCCAGAGGAAAGGGCGCTTATCTCGGCTGTCATACATAACAGGCTGGACATAGGTATGACACTGGGAATAGACGCGACACTCTCCTATTTTTTACAGAAGTGGGACGAACCCCTGACCGAATCAGACCTGGCCCAGGATACTCCGTATAATACCAGGATCTACGCCGGTCTTCCCCCTACGCCCATCTGCAATCCGGGACTTGCTTCCATAGCTGCAGCCCTGGAACCGGCTGATGTGGACTATTTGTATTTTGTGGTTACAGACAGCCAGACACATGAGCATTCTTTTACTGATGATTATAATGAGCATTTAGAGAATATCAATAATGCAGAATGATGACCTTAAGCACCTGCTGGAGCAGATGAGCCTGGTGGAAAGCCTTCAGGGACATGCTGATGCCGGCAAGATCCCCGTGGTCGGCAAAAGCACCGGGTATTTCCTGGGGTTTATGGTAAGGCTGGCCAGGCCCGGGAATATCCTGGAAATAGGCTGCGGCAATGGGTTTTCTTCCTATTTTATTGTAAAAAATATGCCCGGAGGCTCCAGTTATACAGGGATAGACCTTAACCGGCAGAGGCTGGAGGATGCCCGCGATCTTATCGGCTCCCATTTTCCGGACTCAGACTGCTGTTTCATATGCGGCAATGCCCTACAGGTGGTCCCGGAGCTTTCCCTCACCTTTGACCTGGTTTTTATTGATGCAGCCAAGTTTGAGTATCCCGGATACCTGGAAGCAGTGAAAGACAAGATAAAAAAAGGTTCCCTGATCATAGCCGATGATATATTCTGCAAGAAAAAAATATTTTTAAAAAATGTCCCCACACACTACAAAAACAGTGTAAGAGGCTTAAGAAAATACCTGGAATCCACAGGCCCGGGGACAGGTTTCAATACTGAGATGCTTGATGTTGATGGCGGGCTGGCTGTCAGCATCTACGGGAAGGATTGGAGTCTTGGATAGGGTAAAGATCCCGGAGCTCCTGGTGCCGGCAAATAACCTTAAAGTTCTTAAATATGCAGTAAATTACGGGGCAGATGCAGTCTACCTAGGGGGCAAAAAGTTTAACCTCAGGAGCATAAGGGGAAACTTCACCATAGCAGACCTTAAAAAAGGCATTACATATGCCCATGAAAGAGGGGTAAAAATATACCTGGCCCTGAATTCTTTTATATATGAAGATGAACTGGACGGGCTTGAAAAATATACTGCCGGCCTCAACGGTCTTGAGCTGGATGCTGTCATAATATCCGATACCGGAATAATACCAGTGGTGAGAAAAAGACTGCCTGGAGTAAAAATCCATATAAGCACCCAGGCTAATATCACCAATCATCTTGGCGTTGGAACTGCTGAAAAACTTGGCGCTTCCCGGGTCAATCTTTCCCGCGAGCTGTCTTTTAAAAGCATCAGGGATATAATAAAAAACAGCAATATCGAGGTAGAGGTCTTTGCCCACGGGGCATTGTGCATCTCCTATTCCGGAAGATGCATGCTATCAAAATATATGTCGGGAAGGGATGCTAATAAAGGCCAGTGCGCTCACAGCTGCAGGTGGAAGTATTATCTGATGGAAGAAGAAAGGTCAAACCTTTTCTTTCCCATAGAACAGGATAAAAAGGGTACATATATATATAATTCACGCGATCTCTGCCTGCTGCCGGTCCTGGACAGGATCGCGGACATGGGCCCAGACAGCATAAAAATAGAAGGCAGGATGAAGACCGAAAGCTATGTAAGCCTGGTTACCTGGGTTTACAGAAAAGCCCTGGACCTTATAAAAGAAAACAGATTCACCAGAAGCATGAAAAATGCCCTGATGGATGAACTGGACAAAGCTTCACACAGGAATTTTACTACCGGGTTTATGTTCGGGTCCAGGAACAGGGAACTCGAGGATAATGAAAATGTGGGGTATATAAAAAAATATTCTTTTGTCGGTTCAGTAGAAAATACAGGCAGGGAACCGGAAGAAGCTGTCATATATGTGAAAAATCAGTTTAAGAAGGGAGAATCTATCGATGTACTGCAGCCCCATAAAAACCCAATTGTAAAGAAAACGGTAAAGATACTTAAGGTCCCCGATATGGAACCCATAGAGACAGCCAATCCTAATGACAGGGTAGTAATAAAAGGACTGGGTGCCGTCAGTCCTTATTCCATCCTCAGGAAGAAGCTGTGACAGGCGGCCAGGAGGGGTTTTATTTAAGTAAAAGTTGTGATGATTGTAAAATTGTAAAAGAATATTAATTTTGTTATTATTATAATAATTATTTTGATAGAATTATGATTGAAAATATTAAGACTTATAATATATTGATCTCGGGAAGGGTGCAGGGAGTAGGTTTCAGGTATTTTGCCGTATCCGTTGCCGAAAAATATGATGTCAGGGGTTATGTGACCAATAAGCGTGACGGAAAGGTAGAGATAGTCTGCCAGGGAGAGGAAGAAGAGCTGCAGTCATTTATGGAAGAGGTCAAAAAAGGGCCTGCCTTTTCTGTAGTGACAGATACGGTCATGGAAGAGATACCTGAAGAAAAAAAATATAATACATTTGATATAAAATATTGATCATAGCATTCCGGATCAAACCGGATAGATGTAATAATAAGGCAGCATTTGATGCAGCAAAATAGAATAAGCTCAAAAACAAAGGTCCTGGCCTTATTCGGTTATCCCGCAAGGCACAGTCTTTCACCTATTATCCAGAACCGCTTTCTTAAAGACAGCGGAATGGATGCTGTGTATGTAACATTTGAATTTCCCGAAAAAAGATTCCCGGGAGCCTTCAGGGGGGCAGGAGACCTGGGTATATTCGGACTTAACATAACTATGCCTTATAAGGAAATAACCTATCTCCATTCATCGGTAAGGGACGAAAGGGCTTCGGCAACCGGTTCGGTCAATACGGTCAGGTTTGACGAGAAGGACGGGATAGTGAAGGCTGCCGGATTCAATACCGACATTGACGGCATCATACTCTCCCTTGACAATGCCGGTCTCAGCCCGGAAGGGGCAGAATGCCTGGTGCTGGGAGCGGGAGGGGCTGCCAGGAGTGCCGTATATGCCCTCAAAGAGAAGAACGCCGCCAGCATAAGCATATATAACCGGACCATAAAGAATGCAGAAAAGATAAAGTACGATATGGAAGGCAATGGAAATATAACCGTTCTGCAGGACCTGGAAGATAAGACGATGCAAGATTCAGTGGATCTGATCATAAACTGCACACCCCTGGGAATGGATTCTGGAGAACTGGGAGGCCTTTTGCCTGTGCCTGACAGCTGGGATCTTTCCGGCAAGATCGTATTTGAGACTATATACAGACCGGTGGAGACAGGGCTGATAAAAAAGGCAAAAAAGGAAGGTGCAAATATTGTTGACGGCCTGGATATGCTTATTTACCAGGCGGCATCATCCTTCTACCGCTGGTTTGGCATATATCCGGAAACCAGTCATATCAGGGAGATGCTGGCGGATAAAATATAAATAGCCCATGAAAGGATAAAGATGATGAAGATAGACGAAATACTGAGGGAAGGAATTGAAAGGGAAGCTTCCGATGTCCATATCGTATGTATACTGCCGCCGCTTTTGCGGATAAACGGCATACTGCAGAAAATAGATAGATTTGGCGATATAACTCCCGAAAGGTCAAAGGAGCTTTTGCTTGAAGTATTAAATGAAGACCAGAAGCAGAGACTGTCAAAAGACCTCTCGCTTGACTTTTCATATACTATTCCAGGAGAAGGCAGGTTCAGGTGCAATTATTTCTTTCAGAGAGGCACCCTGGCCGGGGCATTCCGTCTCATATCCAAGAAGATACCCACAATCGAAGAACTGGGGCTTCCGCCGCAGATAAAGGAATTTTCAACTTATCCCCGGGGGCTGGTGCTGGTGACCGGACCAACGGGTTCCGGCAAATCCACCACCCTTGCTTCTATTATAGAGATAATAAACCAGAACCGCAGGGAAAACATAATAACCATAGAGGACCCCATTGAATACCTGTTTACCCACAAGCATAGCATCGTGAGCCAGCGCGAGATCCTGGCTGATACCACATCGTTTTCCCTGGCATTAAAAAATGTATTAAGGGAGGACCCGGATGTTATAATGGTAGGCGAGATGAGGGACCTTGAGACCGTATCCAGCGCCCTTACTGCAGCCGAGACAGGGCATCTTGTTTTTTCCACCCTGCATACCCAGGATGCGCCCCAGACTATTGACAGGATAATAGATATATTCCCATCATACCAGCAGAGGCAGATCAGGACCCAGCTGGCTGCAACACTTAAAGCGGTGCTGGTACAGCAGCTCCTTCCCAATGTCGCCGAAGACGGCAGGGTGCCGGCAACCGAGCTTATGTTTGTAAACCCGGCAATTTCCAATATGATCAGGGAGAACAAAGCACACCAGGTCTATACTGCCATGCAGGCCGGCGGCAAAAGGGGAATGATGACCATGGACAGGTCGCTGGCAGACCTTTACCGGCAGGGAAGGATCAGCAAAGATATATGTATCGAAAAGTGTCACAGCAGGGAGGAACTCCAGAGGATGATAGCGTGATAACCTTTAGTATTAAAAAAATATTGAATATATTGTATAAACATTTGATAATGTTTATAATTAACTAACTTATGTGACTGGAATAATATGGCAACCTTTAAATATAAGGCCAGGGATAAAAGCGGGGAGATATTAAACGGTTCCCTGGAAGCGTCTTCAGAAGACACCCTCATAACCAGCCTCAAGGAAAAAGGCCTGCTGGTACTGGATATAAACAAAACAAAAGACGATAAAGGAACCGGCCTGCAGAGGAATATCGCCCTGTTTGACAGGATCCGTTCCAGGGACCTTGTGGTTTTTACCCGCCAGTTTTCCACCCTTATATCTTCGGGCATGTCTCTTATTGAATCCCTGGTGGTACTGGAGAACCAGACTTCCAGCGAAAAGTTCCAGAAGATAGTCTCCCAGGTGCGGATGGATATAGAATCAGGCCACAGCCTGTCGGAGGCAATGGGCAAGCACCGTGTTTTCTCCAAACTCTATATAAGTCTTATACGGGCCGGCGAGACCGGGGGCGTCCTGGACCAGTCCATGGAAAACCTGGCGCAATTTCTGGAAAAGGATGAAAGAGTGAGGCTTCAGGTCAGGAATAAGACGGCATATCCAAAATTCGTCCTTGGTTTTGCCGTGGTGATTACCCTGGTCATCATAATTTTTTTAGTTCCCACTTTCAAGGAGATATATGACGACCTGGGAGTGCAGCTTCCAACGATGACCAGGGCGGTTATATGGGTAGGCGACCTTTTTAAAAATGTATTTTTCTACCTTTTCATAATTGTTGCTGGTGTGGGAGGCAGGTTTCTTTTCCGGTATTACAGGAGGACGCCTAATGGCGCCAGGACCATCGACACTATAAGGATAAAAATACCCAAGATGGGCGATATCATAAAAAAGATGGCGCTTTCCCGCTTTGCCAGGTACCTGGGGACGCTTATGTCTGCCGGCGTTCCCATACTGTCAGCCCTGGATATCGTAAAAGGAGTGACCGATAATGTGCTCATCGACAATGCTATTTCTGATATAAAGGAAAATATCCGGAAAGGCGAGAATATATCCACTCCCATGTCCCGGTACAGCATATTTCCAGACATGATGGTGCAGATGACAGCAGTAGGAGAAAAAACCGGTACCCTGGATACCAACCTGGTAAAGATATCTGATTTTTATGATTCAGAAGTCGAGAACTCCATCGAGATAATGCTTACGATACTTGAGCCCATGATGCTCCTGGTGGTAGCGCTTCTGGTGGGGACCATAGTCATTTCTATGTATTTGCCCCTATTTAATATCTACCAGGCAATGTAAACAAACAGGGATATATCAGATGAAGCCATCCGATCAATACCAGAAGTCCGTAGAAGAGCTTGTAGCCATATACCAGAGATCTGGAGATCCCGGCATACTGGAAAAAATAATAGATAAAAACAGGAGATTATTATTCAGTATCGCAAAAAAATACAAAAACCCGGGACATGACCTTGAAGACCTTATGCAGATGGCATATACAGGTCTGCTGGTAGCTGTCAACCGGTTTAAAATACAGAAGAACAATAAATTCTCAACTTTTGCCTATTACTGTATAAATGGCGAGATACTTCACAATCTCCGGGATAATGACCTAATAAGGATACCCAGATGGCTGCAGAAGCTTAATACTGTATT
>CAYPXQ010000224.1:0-7438 GCA_964414685.1 uncultured Actinomycetota bacterium | reverse complement strand
CATGTTCCAGATTGGTTATGGAACCGGTAATGCATATGATATCATTAGTGCCTGAAATTTTTAATGCATAATTTAAAGAATTTTCCACAGTGTCCATGACCAGTATTTCCCGGGGAAGTCCTGCATCTTTGCACCTATTAACTGCTGCCAGCACCTCTTTTTCCAGTTCCTGGAGGGCAAGGCTGCGGCTGTCGCCGCTGGTTGTGAGTATGAGCCTGTCGGCAGTCCCTATGATCTTCCTTATCATGCTTTTGTAATCCTTGTCGGAAAGGACAGCAAATATTATGGTCTTTTTCCTTCCGGGAAAGTATTCCCCCGCGGTGCGGCAGAATTTTTCCGTGCCCTCCGGATTATGGGAGGCATCGGCTATGACCATGGGATCATTTTTCAGTATCTCGAACCTGCCTCTTACATATATGCCGGAAAGGCTTTCCCTTATAGCACCGGGGTCAGGCGTCCTGCCTTCCAGGTCCATATAGAGTTCCGCCATGGCGACTGCCAGGGCCAGGTTTAAAGGCTGGTAGTCACCGGGAAGAGGCAAACCTATACCCGGGTATTTTCCCCGTATGCCTTCGATATCGACCTCCCAGCCGGAAATGCCCAGAGATCTTTTGGCAGCGATCTCAAAATCTTCTCCATAGACATAGTGCTTTGCTCCCACGTCATCTGCTTTTTTCCTGAATATATCCAGCACCCTGCTGTCGGTGGAGATGGTGGCTGCCCGGGCTCCGGCTTTTATGACTTCGACTTTTTCCCGGGCGATCTCCTCTATGGTCTCTCCCAGTATATGAGTATGCTCGAGACTCACTCCCGTGAGTCCTGCTACCAGGGAATAGGCAGCATTTGTGGCATCCCATCGCCCTCCCATGCCTGCTTCCTGAACCATTACCTTTATGCCTTCATCCCTGGCTATCATGAATGTGAGTGCGGTGACCATCTCGAACTGGGTTATGGGGCCTCCCAGGTCCATCCGGTTTACCTTTTCTATATATGGATACATACGGTTAAAAGCCCTGGCAAAGCTGTCTTCTGATATAAGCCTGCCGTCCAGCCATATCCTCTCGGTATAACTGTCTATATGCGGGGAAATATGATAAGCGCTCTTATAGCCCATGCCTTTAAGTATTGCTGCCAGCATGATGGTGGTGGATGTCTTTCCGTTGGTACCCACCACATGGATATAGTCAGTCTCTTTCTGCGGTGAACCCATGAGTCCAAGTATGGCCTCTATGCGGTCAAGGGAGGGTTTTATACCGAAGACCAGAGCATCGTCCAGATACCTGGAGGCCTGTTTAAAATCCAATTGAACCTGCTTTACTACTTATTGATCCTTACCATCTTGTCCAGCTGCCCGGCAAGTGCATCTGCTATTTCCTGCGACTGTTTGAGTTTATTTTTCTCTTTGTCTATGACCTCAGAGGGAGCATTTTCCATAAATCCGGGATTTTCAAGTTTATTTCTGCTTTTTTCCATAATCAGGCAGTTCTTTTTGATCTCGTCGGTTATCCTCTGTATCTCCAGGTCTATATCCACTGCTTCCAGTATGTATATATAGATATCAAAACCGCCGGCAGCTGTCTTTATATATCCTTTCTCATTTTCTGCACTGGCAAAAACGATTTTTTCCACTCCTGCCAGCTGATATATAAACCGGAGGTTTTCTTCCACTGCCCTCCGCAGTCCGTCCCGTTCGGTATTAAGCCGGACCTCTACCTTCTTCCCGGGATTTATCTTGAGCTCGGATCTTACCTTCCTTACCTCGCCGATGATATCGAATACCGGCCTGATGGTCTTTTCCGCCATATCGTCAATCCTGTCTTCAGACGGTACGGGGAAACTTGAGACCATTATACTCTCGCCCTTATGGGGAAGGTTCTGCCAGATCATCTCTGTCAGGTGGGGCATAAACGGATGCAGAAGCCTTAGATATGTTTCCAGGACATGCCACAGGACATACTGGCAGGTCTTACGGTCGCCTTCATGAGCCGGCGAGTAGAGCCTGGGCTTGGAAGATTCCAGGTACCAGTCACAGAACTCGCTCCAGAAAAAATCATACAGCGTCCTTGATGCCTGGGAAAAATTAAAACATCTTAAGTTTTTTTCCACATCCCTAACAGCATGGTCAAGCCGGGATAATATCCACCTGTCCCACAGATTAGATCCCTTTTTAACCATATCGGGAAGAATACCGCTTTCCGTATCCGGGGAGATATCCTTTATGGAGGAAATAACGAATCTGGCCCCGTTCCAGATCTTGTTGGCAAAATTCCTGGTTCCCTCTATCTTTTCATCGCCCAGAAGCAGGTTCCTTCCCGGCGTTGTAAGCGAGGTAAGAGTAAACCTCAGCACATCAGCACCGTATTCGTCTATTATGGTCATGGGGTCGACCACATTGCCCTTTGACTTGCTCATCTTCTGGCCGGAAGCATCGTTGACCAGGGGATTGATAAATACCTGGCTGAAAGGGACATGGTCCATGAAATGAAGTCCCATCATTATCATCCTGGCCACCCAGAAGAAAATGATATCATGGGCGGTTATAAGCACATCAGTTGGGAAAAAGTATTTCAGGTCCTCAGTATCTTTGGGCCAACCCAGGGCAGCAAAAGGCCACAGGCATGAACTGAACCAGGTATCAAGTACATCCTCATCCTGCCTGAGTTCCGTACTGCCGCATACGGGACATCTCCGGGGCGCCCGGGCAGCCACTATCATCTCCCCGCAGCTGCAGTACCATACCGGTATGCGGTGCCCCCACCACAGCTGCCTGGAAATGCACCAGTCCCTTATATTCTCCATCCATTCGAAATAAAGCTTTTCCCATTTCCCCGGTATTATCTTTACCCTGCCCTCCCTGACTGCTTCAATGGCCGGTGCCGCCAGGTCCTTCATGGATACAAACCACTGGGTCGATATCCTGGGTTCCACCGTGGTATCGCACCTGGAGCATATGCCTGCAGAAGAGACATGTACGCTGGTACCCGCCAGGTAGTTTCCGGCCTCAAGGTCCTCAAGCACTTTTTTTCTGGCTTCATAGCGGTCAAGCCCGGCGTATTTTCCGGAATTGGGATTGAGGGTACCGTCTTCGGCCATTATATTTATTTCTTCTAGCCCGTGTCTTTTGCCTATTTCGAAATCATTGGGATCATGGGCAGGAGTCACCTTTACCGCTCCGGTACCAAACTCCATGTCTACGAAATCATCTTCGACCACGGGGATCCTTCTTTCCGCCAGTGGCAAAAAGACAGTCCTATTCCTAAACTTTTGATACCTTTTATCTTTTGGATTGACAGCTACTCCCGTATCGCCCAGCATCGTCTCCGGCCTGGTGGTAGATACTATAATAAATTCTCTGGCTGACGGCCTGTCCGTCTTGTCATCTATCAGGGGGTATTTTATATCCCAGAGCTTTCCCTTTTTCTGCCTGTGCTCTACTTCTATGTCTGACAGGGCTGTCCTGCACCTGGGGCACCAGTTTATCATATAGTCGCCCCTGTAGATCAGCCCCTGCTGGTAAAGCTTTATAAATTCTGTGGTAACCGAATCTACATAATCGTCATCAAAGGTAAACCTGAGCCTTTCCCAGTCACAGGAGCAGCCAAGTGATTTAAGCTGGGAGATTATCCTGCTCCCGTATTTATCCTTCCATTTCCAGACTTCCTCAATAAATCTCTCTCTTCCCAGCTGGTGGCGGTCAAGCCCTTTTTCTGCCAGGGATCTTTCCACTACATTCTGGGTAGCTATGCCTGCATGGTCGGTTCCCGGTATCCAGGAAGCATTAAATCCCTTCATCCTCATATAGCGGATGACGACATCCTGAAGGGTATTATTGAGGGCATGTCCCACATGGAGGTATCCTGTTACATTGGGCGGAGGGATGACCATGCTGAAAGGTTTTTTTCTTCCGTCTGCCCGGGCATGGAAATAACCTTTATTTTCCCAGAAGCCATATATCTTACCCTCAAATGATGAGGGGCTGTATTTACCCTCGATCCCCTTATCCAGATCAGGCGGATTTTTCTTCATTTTTCAGGTATCTGCTTTCTTCTGAATCAATAAATAATCCCGGTTCTATCTTCTTTTCCACTACATCCCTGGTAATGACACATTTTTTTATATCCTGGCGGTCGGGTATCTCAAACATTATGCCCAGCATGACTTCTTCCATGATAGCCCTCAGTCCCCTGGCGCCGGTACCCAGCTTATTGGCCCTTCGGGCTGCCGCCTTAAGGGCATCAGGGGTAAATTCAAGATCTACATCATCCATCTTGAACATCTTTTTATACTGCTTTGCCAGTGAGTTTTTTGGTTGTGTCAATATGGTTACCAGGTCCTTTTCAGTCAGGTTAGACAGTGTGGATATTACCGGCAGCCTTCCTATAAGTTCAGGTATGAGCCCGTACTTCAACAGGTCCTCAGGCATCACATGGGGAAGAAGGACATCTATCTTCTCTGTCTTCTTGGGGAGTTTCTCGGATATGAAACCTATGCTTTTCTTATTCAGCCTGGTCTCTATTATATTCTCAAGGCCTCCGAAAGAGCCCCCGCAGATAAATAGTATGTTTGACGTATCTATCTGGATAAAATCCTGGTGGGGATGCTTTCTTCCCCCCTGGGGGGGTACATTGGCCTCGGTTCCTTCGAGTATCTTCAGCAGCGCCTGCTGGACTCCTTCTCCGGAGACATCCCTGGTAATAGAGGGATTGTCGGATTTCCTGCTTATCTTGTCTATCTCATCAAGATAAATGATGCCTGTCTCGGCCTTCTTTATGTCAAAATCCGCTGCCTGTATGAGTTTCAGGAGTATGTTTTCCACATCCTCCCCCACATAACCGGCTTCTGTCAGCGAAGTCGAATCGGCTATGCAGAAGGGCACATTAAGTATCCTGGCCAGTGTCTGGGCCAGCAGGGTCTTGCCGCATCCTGTAGGGCCTATAAGAAGAATATTACTTTTCTCCAGCTCCACATCATCCCTGCTTCCGGGCGTATCTTCATGCCTTACCCTCTTGTAATGATTGTATACAGCCACAGAAAGGACCTTTTTGGCCGGTTCCTGCCCCACCACATAATCATTCAGTATATTATATATCTCCCTGGGCCTGGGCAGCTCTTTGAAGCTGGTCTCTATATCGTCCTTCAGCTCTTCGTCGATTATCTCATTACAGAGATCTATGCATTCATTACAGACATATACACCAGGTCCGGCAATAAGTTTCTTCACCTGATTCTGTGATTTGCCGCAAAAAGAGCATTTCAAGAATTCTTTTTTTCCATTTCCGTTTTCCCGGGGCAATTTACCACCCTCCTGTTTATTGCTTGCTTGTCTATTTTTTAAATATGACTTCATCGATTATGCCGTAATCCTTCGATTCCTGGGCACTGAGTATGAAGTCCCTCTCGGTATCCTTTTCCACCTTCTTTATGTCCTGGCCGGTATGTTTGGAGATTATCTCGTTCAAAACAGCCCTTATCCTTAACATCTCCCTGGCATGGATCTCTACATCAAGGGTCGTCCCCGATACCCCGCCGGAAGGCTGGTGCAGCATTACCCTGGAATTGGGCAGGGAGAATCTTTTGTTTTTCTCACCGGCAAGAAGTAGTACTGCAGCCGCACTGGCAGCCTGGCCTATGCATATAGTGGATACATTGGATTTGATAAACTGCATGGTATCATATACGGCCATAGCTGAGGTCACCACTCCGCCGGGACTGTTTATATAAAGCTGGATATCTTTTTCTGGATCCTCAGCTTCAAGATGAAGCATCTGGGCCATTACAAGGTTGGCCACATTATCGTCAATGGCAGAACCCAGGAATATTATCCTTTCCTTGAGAAGCCTCGAATATATATCAAAGGACCTCTCACCCCTGCTGGTCTGTTCTATGACCATAGGTATGAGGTAATTGTTTTTTATACTGTTATTCATCTTTATCTTCACTCTTTTCTTTTGCCGGACCCGGCGTCCAGAGTTCGCCTTTGGATTTTTCTTCTTTTTCTTCCGGGGTCCATATTTTTTTCTTATCATCAATATTATCAGCTTTTGGCTCTTCTTCAACAACTTTGACACTATCCTCCAGCTTCTGCAGGAGCTTCCTTCTTTTTACAGTCTCGGCCAGCTGTTTTTTTGCCTCGTCTTTCTCTAAATAATCAATTATCTTTTTCTTTTCTTCATCCTTTTCATATCTTGAGAGGATACTTTCTTTCTCTTTATCTATTTCTTCATCTGAAGGTTTTATAGATGAAGATTCGCTTTTTTCCAGGGCCTTGAATATAAGGTAATCCCTTACTTGTCTTTCGGCTCTTTCCCGGATCTGCTTTTCAAATTGATCCGGGGTAAGGTTTAAGGCTTTCATATAGCTCTGCCTGGTCATCTTCTGCTGTTTCAGGCCTTCCTCCATTTCCCCCTCGATCCTTTCCATGCTGTTTTTTATCATAGGTTCGGGGATACTTTCATTCATATTGCCGGAGATATGCTCTATGATCTGTTCGATTATCATGGACTGCCTCTGGTTTTTCTTCTGCTGCTGCATCCTTTCTTTTAGCTGGTCCCTGAAATCATCGACAGAATCATATTTTCCCAGGTTCTTCAGGAATTCGTCATCCAGCCCGGGGAGGACCCTTTTCTTTATCTCCTTGAGTCTTATCTCGAATTCCGCCTTTTTGCCTGCGAGTTCACTGTTGCCTATGTTTTCCGGGAGAATAAGGGAGATTTTTTTGTCCTGCCCTGTCTTCATCCCGGCAATAGCCGCCTCGAATTCCGGGAAAAGCGTTTTTGAGCCGATTTCCAGGGAATAGTCCTCCGCGCTTCCGCCCTCGAATTCCTTGCCCTCTATTGTACCTTTAAAATCAATAGTGACAAAATCTCCCTCGGAAGCCGGGCCCCCGTCTTCTACCGGTTCCAGGGAAGCAAAGTTTTTCCTTATATTATCTATTTGCACCTGCAGCTCTTCTTCTGTCACTTCTGCCGGAACTGCATTTACTTTTATGCCTTTGTATTTTGGAAGGGTTATTTCCGGCTCCAGTTCTATCTCTGCTTCAAATCCCAGAGGCTTGCCTTCCTCCATCTGGGATATATTTATCTTAGGATAATCAATTGGCCTGAATCCCGAGTCTTCAATGATCCCCGGATATAGTTCAGATATGGAGCGGCTGGCCGCCTCCTGCAGCACATATTGCTTCCCAAAATTTGAATCGATGACCTGTGCCGGCACTTTTCCTTTCCTGAAACCGGGTATCTTTGCCTTCTTCGAGATCTCCCTGTAGGCATTTCCTACCTGTTTTTTGTAATAGCCCGGAGATATCTCGACACCCAGCTTCACCTTATTCTTTTCTGTCTTTTTTTTGCTCTTTATGGTATAACTCAAAAATCCTCCTAAATAGCGGCCCTGACAGCCTTCAAACATTAAGACACATATTATAATAGATATGATTTAAAAT
>CAYPXQ010000223.1:0-1697 GCA_964414685.1 uncultured Actinomycetota bacterium | reverse complement strand
GGGCGAGGGGCTGAGCAAGAAAAATACCCTTAAGATATTAAAGTCGCGGTATGACATAGACAGGCAAAAATTGTATAATATTTCAACCAAATTCAGGCTTGATAAATAATAAAAGAAAAGGATGAGATGACACCGGAAAAATTCTATATAACCACCGCCATACCATATATGAACGCCAAACTGCATCTGGGACAGATATATGAATTCATAATAGCCGACGTAGTAGCCAGATACAATCGTCTTACGGGAAAAGATACATATTTTCTTACCGGCTCCGACGAACATGGCCAGAAGATAGCCAAAAGCGCTGTTGACCATGATGTGGAGCCGCAGGAATATGTGGACAGTATGGTGGAGGACATGAAGAGACTCCTGGGCGTCTATAATATAAGCAATGACGGATTTGTAAGGACCACTGGAAAAGACCACCAGAAAGCGGTACAGAATATCCTTATCCGCCTTAAAGACAACGGAGACCTTTACAAGAGCCAGTATGAGGGCCAGTATTGCGTCCCCTGTGAGACCTTCCTCACAGAAGGCCAGCTGGCGGACGGCAAATGCCCCGAATGCGGCAGGGATGTGGAATATGTAAAGGAAGAAAATTATTTCTTCAGGCTTTCCAAATACCAGGACAGGCTTATAAAGCATATTGAGGAGAATCCCGGTTTTGTGATACCGGAGACCAGGAAGAATGAAGTACTGGGTCTCCTGAAGCAGGGCCTCAAGGATATAAGCGTGTCCAGGACGGCTGTAGAGTGGGGAGTACCCATACCCTTTGATGACAGGCATTTCTGCTATGTATGGGTGGATGCCCTTATAAACTACGTATCGGCCATGGGCTATACCCTGGAAGATGATGCGGCATTTAAAAAGTACTGGCCGGCCGACCAGCATCACATAGGCAAGGATATACTCAAGTTCCATGCAGTCATCTGGCCGGCAATACTGATGTCTCTGGGAGTGGACCTTCCCAGGCATATAGTAGTCCATGGATGGCTGCTGATGGGCCATGAGAAACTGTCAAAGTCAAAGGGGATAATCCTGGACCCGGATGAGCTGGCAGAGAAATACAGCCCGGACGGAATAAGGTATTTCCTGACCAGGGAAGTATCCTTCGGCCAGGACGGTTCATTTAATGATCCCGCCTTTATAAAAAGGTATAATGCCGACCTTTCCAATGATATAGGAAACCTTGCTTCCAGGACCCTGGCCATGATAACCAAATACAGGGACGGGATAATTCCCGGAAAGCCTGCCAGCCCCGGTTTTGAAAAGGCCTGGGAGGATACAAAGAAGGAGTCAGCCGCCTTCATGGAGCAGTTCAAATTCTCTGACTACCTTATAAAGACCTGGGAGTTTATCAACAGGGCAAATAAGCATATAGAGGACAGCCAGCCCTGGACCCTGGCCAAGAGCGGCAGCCGGGAAGATGAAGAAAAGCTGGATGCAGTTCTCTATGAAGCGGCGGAGTCCATAAGGCTTTCCGCCCTCCTTCTCATACCATTTATGCCTTCCGCCTGTCAGGAGATGATGACCCAGCTGGGCATTACAGCTGACGTGGAAGATATGAGGATCGACCGGGACGGGACCTGGGGGAGCTTTGAAGGCGGGACCAGAATAGGGGAAAGAAAGATACTGTTTCCCAGGATAGATGATAAATAGATGTACCTTATAGACACACATGCCCATCTGGACAT
>CAYPXQ010000222.1:0-10301 GCA_964414685.1 uncultured Actinomycetota bacterium | reverse complement strand
TCCAAATTATAGTTCTGGATTATGCTTACATTATTTTTTGCAGCCAGGTCTTCCAGGTAATCCTGTATCATAAGTATCTTGTCCAGGTGTTTGATATATTTCTGTACCGGCCGTGAACCCTGGGTCTCCACTGTCCTTTTGGCAAAATGCTCTTTATGGACATCCTTATCGGGTACAGCAATAAGCATACTGATGATAATGGCCTTATCGTCATATCTGGCAGTATCCAGATATCCCGGCACCACATGGGCACCTTCTATGACTATGTCTGTCTTTTCTTCTACGCTCCGCTTTATAATGGCTTCAATACCTACATTTACCGCCAGGACCTGCTCCCTGAAGCCCAGTATTACCGGCTCTACTCCAGTAGGAGGCAGGGTCAGGTTCTTATATGCGCTGTAGGAAGAACCCCTCAGGGGCCGGATAAGTCTTTCTGATACTGAAGCCCGCATGACTTCCCTTATGGCATCGGTAGACGCCACCCTGGTTATATTTAGCCGGCTGGCCAGTAGCGTGGCAACCGTAGATTTGCCAACGCCTGTAGCCCCGCCCACAAGGATTATGGTAGGTTTATGCAGTTTTCCTACAGACTGCCACAGAAGATATTTCTCGGCATTTTCCAGCCCCGCTTCGTCCTTTATAAACCTGAAGGCAAGAGACCTCAGCTCGTCCAGGGTTATGGATCTTATATTATTATCAGTAAAATAATCCTGTACGTCAGAAGCTATCTTGTGGGCTGCTACCATCTCCAGTCCGGCTACTGCGATCGAAGATGCCAGGATGCCCCTGGAAAACGGAAGCCCGCTTTTCTTATCCGATATGACTACCGTATTCTGTTTTGATCCTTTTTCTCTCTGCCCCATTGGCTTTGGCTCCTATTCTATCAATCCCATAAGTTCTTTTTTAAAGCTGCTTCCCTTTTTGGCTGTAACGGGGATATTATCGATAAATGAGATTTCCTTTTTGTTCTCCGAAGCATAGCGGGTAAGAACATCTACCGCAGCCGCCTTCAGTTCGGTCAGTATGGTATCAAAAGCCGGGCTGGCAGCCAGGTCTTTTCTCAGTTCGTGCCTGTTTGAGAGGTTAAAGCTGGCTGCCGCAACCCGGCACCCGTATTCCTTCTCCATATATTTAATTATTTTATTTTCTATTGCCGGACTGGCAGTCATGGCCAAAAATACTTCCCTGCCTTTTATATTTGACAGTGGTTTGGGTCTGAATACAGTCCTGAGCACTGCTGCTTTCGGATTATATTTTTTTATCTCTTTCTCCAGTTCAGCTATCTTATTGCCGTCCGCCATCGGTTCTTCACACATGGTAAGGATTATAAGGTCTGCCAGGATTATCCTGTATATCCCCAGATACCCTATGATGCTGGTCCAGTCCTGGAAAGCCCCGATGACGCAGATCCTGGCGTCTGTGTCTATTCCGGGTATGGAAGCGCCGCTTCCCTCTACTATCAAAAGGTCCGGACCCAGTCTTTCGGCTATTCTTGCACCCTGTTCCAGATTAGTCATGAATATATCACCGGCAAAACCCCCGCCGCATCTCCTGCAGCCTATAGTGGTTATCTCGCTGAGCATTGCATCTTCTATATAGTCAGAACTGGCATGAAGACCTTTCCGGTTGAGTCCGAGAAGGTATTCCGGGTTAATATCTATTTCATCACCTTTTATGACTTGCGGTTCCGCAGGTCCTCCCCTTCCCATTGCCAGGATGGCTACGTCAATATCCTCCTCGGAATATAATTTAGCCGCATATGAACTTATTGCTGTCTTTCCTATCCTCTTTCCTGTACCTATTATGGAAACCGACTTTACGGAAAGCCTGATGTCATGTCTCTGGCTCTCAAAAAGGAAATCCGGCCCCATATAACTGCATCCGCTGGCAATACAGAAAGATGCTATCTTCATCCTGGACCTGTAGTCTACCACCGGTTCATCACTCAGGTCATATGCTATATCAGGCTTGAAGTGCTTAAGGGCTTCTGTAAAATCATGGTCCAGGTCACTGATAATGAATACTTCTCCGCCAAAATAATCTTCCAGGTCATCCATCACCAGCTTTTCGCTCCCGCCCAGAAACACGATACCGGCAAAACTTCCTGTAAAACACTCTTTCAGCATGGCCAGTGCATCCCTGGTCACATCAGGATAGTGTTCTCCGTCTATAAGGGCTATAAGCTTTTTATGCCTGTTATCTTTTCTCCGTAATAAATTTTTCACAGAGCTTAGCCTTCCTGCCCACCCTTTTGACTCCAAGGATCTTTTCTATCCTGTCAAAGGGAGACCTCCTGTATATATCTACCTCTTTTTCCCTGATATATATTATATTATAACTGGGCTCTATAATACCCCTGAGTCTCAGACAGGAGACAGTACCTGCAGTCACTACCAGCATATCTTCTATCCTCCACAGGTAAGGCACATGTTTGTGTCCGCAAAGCACCATATCCACCCCGGCATCGACGACGGTCTCCAGGACATCCCCGGCATCATTTACAATGTTGCGCTCCCTCCCCGTATTGGGCACCGAGACCAAATGGTGATGTATGGCGAATATCTTGAAATTCTTTTTAGGCTTTTTGGCTAACTCTTCTTTGATCCATTTATAGTGCTCCCTGCCTATCTGCCCGTTATCAAGGTCAGGCTCGCTGGAGTCGGCAGCTATTATGGTGACTTCTTCATTGCTAAAGGTCTTATACCTCTGGCCGAAAAGTTCCTCAAAGTGGAGATATCCCACATTCCTGGAATCATGATTTCCAAGCTGCACGATAAGGTTTTTGCATTTTATGGGAGCCAGGTAATTCTTTACCGTCTCATATTCGCGCCTGAACCCATTGGCTGTAAGGTCGCCGGTTATGATGACTACATCAGGATTTAGCTCATTTATCTCATCTATTGCCCTGGTGAGAAGGCTGGGGACAAAGTGGGATTCCCCGACATGGATATCCGATATCTGGGCAATAATGGTTTCTTTTTCTTTTTCAGCCATCAGATCTTCCTTTCAAGCTAATATCTGTACAAAGTCCACAAGTATAATACTACTTTCATTATCATCCAAAAAGGTTTAATCTTCCAGAAATATCACTATATTTCTTCTCACCCCGGAGCACACGGCAGCAAAGCCTGAAAAATCTTTCATCAGTCCTGAAAAGCTTATAGAAAAAAATGGGAAAGGAAAAGAAAACCCTTGAAAACCTGAGAGATATTTTTATGTCCTCATAAATGTCTTCAGATATCCTCTGCCGGTAATCCTGGAAATCATACCTGGATGTCCTTAATGCATTATCTATGCTTTCTGCCGCCATATGGGAACTCTTGAGTGAATTATATATGCCTTCACCAGTAAAACCGTCCCCCAGGCAGGCAGCATCCCCCACAGCCAGGACCCTGTAGCTGCAGACCGGCGTATTTTCTGTACGGACCGGTATAGACTGGGCTTTGATATCTGCCATATTCCCATTGCTGTTTCCGTTCATACAGGCATGGAAATAACTTTTCATGACCCGGGCCGCAGAAAAAGGGGCGCCGATCCCATAGGATATCATCTTTTTCCTGGGAAAGGCCCACATATAGCCATTTTTTATGCCGCCAAAATCCAGGCCGGCTGCATCATAATATTTTTTTTCCTCTTCAGGACCTGTAGTTCTTTCCGTTTCATAGCCAAGTATCCTCATTATGCTGCTTCCGGAAGTAAGCAAGCGGTGGACTGCGCCTCTTATGCCGTCAGCCCCGGCAAGGACCCTGGCTTTATATGACCTCCGGGCAGTGTCAACCCTTATAATATCCTTTTCCGGTGCATATCCTGTTACGGTTTCTCCAAAATTTATACTGCATCCCTGCTCCAGGGCTTTTTTTGCCAGAAAGGCATCAAACTCGCTCCTCTGTACAGTATGTATGATGGGAAGTATATATTTCCTGGAGAAAACATCCCTTCTCCTGTAGCTGAATAAGATGCCATGCAGGCTTTTATGCACCACTTCACTTATATCAAAAGGGATAAGGGCCAGACTCCTGTGCTGCAGGCCCCCTGCGCATATCTTATGCCTGGGAAATTCCTGCTTTTCCAATATAAGGGTATTGATGCCTCTGCCGGCCAGCAAATATCCCAGAAGGCTCCCCGAGGGGCCGGCTCCCGAGATTATCACATCATATCTTGAATCCATCAGCATTAATTTTATAAAAAGAAAAAGCAAAGCACAACAATTTAATACTGCTGTGCCTTGCTTTTAACATGATATATCAGGCTTTATTCTTTATATGTATGCCTCTTCTGTCTTCTTGTCAAATAGATGCATCATATCCAGGTCTACATACAGTTTTGCCTTGTCTCCGCTCTTAAGTTTTGACCTTGGCGAGACACGGGCTGTCATAAGTACTCCGTTTATGTCCACATAGACATATATCTCTGCACCCATAGGCTCTGTTACCTCTACATCAGCGGTAATAGTATTGCTATCAGCTGCTTCGGGCATGAATTCTGCATCTTCCAGGTCCTCTGGTCTTATGCCGGCGACTATATCCTTGCCTGCAAGGTCGTTCTTCTTGATGATATCCTTGAGCTTATCGCTGGTATCGATCTCAAACTGGTCATTCTTCAGGGTCAGATTTTCAGTGACCGTGACATCCACGAAGTTCATGGCTGGCGATCCTATGAAACCGGCAACGAACATATTGTCAGGATGGTCATAGACTTCCTGCGGTGCCCCGGTCTGCTGTACGATACCGTCCTTCATGATAATGATCTTGCTGGCCATGGTCATAGCCTCTGTCTGGTCATGGGTGACATAGACAATAGTGGCTTTGAGCCTCTGGTGCAGTTTCGCGATCTCTGTCCTCATCTGTACCCTTAACTTGGCATCCAGGTTTGACAGCGGCTCATCCATAAGGAACACTTTGGGGTCCCTTACAATGGCTCTACCCAGGGCTACACGCTGTCTCTGCCCTCCTGACAGCTGTTTGGGTTTTCTCTTGAGAAGATCTTCGATCTTCAGGATCCTGGCGGCGTTCTGTACTCTTTTCTCGATCTCAGCTTTGGGGGTCCTTCGCAGCTTGAGTCCGAAAGCCATGTTGTTGTAAACATCCATGTGGGGGTAAAGGGCATAGTTCTGAAAAACCATAGCGATGTCCCTGTCCTTTGGGGGGACATCGTTGACCAGTCTGTCTCCGATATAGATTTCTCCCTCGGTTACTTCCTCCAGTCCTGCTATCATGCGCAGGGTGGTGGTTTTACCGCATCCTGAGGGTCCTACCAGGACCACAAATTGTTGATCTTCGATGACGTCGTTCATCTTGTTAACAGCCACAACCTCATCGAATCTCTTGGTCAGGTCTTTTAGAAGTACCTTAGCCATTTGATTCTCCCTTACTCAAATTAATAAATAAGGGAGATTATAACCCAAAACTATATTATTTTCTATAAAATGACAGGTATTTCATGCCGTATGGATCCCTTCCGGCAAGGAAATCCGCTGCCCTCATTGCTTCAATAAGTCCCGGCGTCAGGGGATCGGCTATGGGCGCATTCAGGCCGTTCATTATCCCCATAGAGATGAAATGTATATTTATAAGTTCCCTGTTAGGCATGCCGTAGCTTATATTGGAATATCCACCGGTTGTGGCGACACCATATTCTGCCGCAATCCTCCTCTGGGTCTCAATGGTTATTTTTGCCGACTCAGAATTGGTGGAATTTGTCATAACCAGGGCATCGAACACCAGGTCCTGCCTGTCTATTTTCATCTTTTCTGCCTGCTTCATGATCTTTTCCGCTATGGCAAGCCTTTTTTCTACTGTATCGGGTATACCGTTTTCGTCCATCATCAGGCAGATAACGGCAGAGCCGCTTTCTGCTACCACCGGCAGCAGGTTTTTCATGGACTTTTCCTCACCGTTTACTGAATTTATGAGGACCTTGTTGGGATAGACCTTGAGTGCCGCCTTGAGCGCTTCCGGATTGGCAGAATCCAGGCATATGGGCTGATCCGTCTGCTCCATTACCGCTTCTACGGCCCTGGGCAGCATATCTGCCTCATCCACTCCTACAGCACCTACATTTATATCTATGATATCCCCGCCTGCTTCAGCCTGTTTCCTGGCATCTTCCCTTACTATATCCAGTTTGCCCTCCTGAAGCTCTGCAGCAAGCTTTTTACGTCCGGTAGGATTTATCCTTTCGGCAATTATTACCGTTGGCAGTCCCTGGCCGAATCTTACTTCTGTACCGTTACCGGTTACCACTGTTTCCATGGCGATGATCCTTTCTCTCTTTTATTCATTAATCATCCCCCCTATTTATAAGTATTCCTGTATAGCATTGTAAATGTATCCAGAAACAGCTTATTTATCTCTTCGGTTGCTATGGTCACCCTTATGTATCCCGGAAAACCAAGATTTTCACCGGGTCTTACAATGAATCCTTTCCCCAGCAGTCCTTCCACTATATCCCCGCTTTTTTCTCCCGCATTTATAAGCAGGAAATTGGCATATGACCTGACATATCCTATGCCTTCCTTTTCCAGTACATTATAGTATATCTCTTTCTGTTTAGAAACGGCATCGCTTATCTTTCCTACATAGTCACTTGACTCAAGCGCGTATAAAGCTGCTTTCTGGGCCATGGCATTGACATTAAAGGGCAGCCTTACCTTACTTATGGCTGCAATTGCTTTCCGGGATCCCAGCCCATAGCCTATCCTCAGGCCGGCCAGCCCATATGCCTTGGAGAAAGTCCTGAGAAGCATCAGGTTGTCCCTGCCTTCCAGGTGGCCGACAGTCTCAAGCCGGTCCTGCCGGGGGCAGTATTCATAATATGCCTCGTCCATTACTATCAATATATCATCGGCAATACTGCGGATGACCTTCCGGAATTCATCCCCGGTTATTTTTGTACCGGTAGGATTCTGGGGATTTGTCAGGAAAAATATCCTGGTACTGCTGTCTATCGCATCCAACATGCCCTCTATATCCTGCCTGAAGTCTTTAAGTGGTACTTTTTTGGCTGAAGCTCCGCATTTTAAGGCAGATTTTTCATATATGGGAAAGGTTGGATCAGCGATAACTATATTATCACCGGGTCCCGTAAAAGTGTCGCAGATCATCTCTATTATCTGGTCGGAACCGCTGCCTATTATGATCTGGTCATCCGGGATACCATAGAATTCCGACAGTCTTTTCCTTATCATGACGCATCCTGCATCAGGATAATAGATCATACTGTCCATGTAAGAAGCCATCTTTTCCGCCAGTCCCGGCGGCAGTCCGAAAAGGTTCTCATTGGATGCCAGCTTGTATACCTGGTCCAGGCCGTATTCTTGCTTTATTTCTTCAAGCGTCCTTCCTGCCACATATTCGGGAAGCCCGGCTATCTGCTTTTTTATTTTAAGACTCATCTAACCTTGCCTTTCAAATCTTTTCCTGACTGAATCCCTGTGTACATATAATCCTTCAAAACCGGCCATTTCTTCAATATATCTTCTTTCCGCCTCCAGGGCAGCCCTGCTGTATGTGCATATGCTGCTCCTCTTGAGGAAATCTCCCACTCCCAGGGGCGATGAGAACCTGGCGTTTCCTTCAGTAGGTATGACATGGTTCGTTCCCCCGATATAGTCGCCGACTGCCACCGGGGTATTGTCTCCTATAAATATGGCTCCCGCATTCCTTATGCCCTCCAGTACATGACCGGGATCACTTACCATTATCTCCAGGTGTTCCGGTGCGGTCATATTGGCAGCTTCTATTATGACATCAATATCCGGTGAAAAATATATCCTGCACTGCTCTTTTACAGATTGGGCCATGACCCTGAGATTACTGGCATAATCTTTGCGGCTTCCGTAATACCGCAGCATCTCATGCATGCATTCAGCCGCCTGTTCTGCCAGTTTCCTGTCAGAAGAAAGGAGTATACTCCTGGAAAGGGGATCGTGTTCTGCCTGGGAAAGCATGTCTGCCGCAGCCAGCTCCGGCCTGGCGGTGCCGTCGGCTATAATAGTTATGTCGCTGGGGCCGGCCAGGCTGTCTATTCCCACATATCCATATACCGATTTTTTTGCCAGGGTCACATAAATATTGCCCGGACCGGCTATCTTGTCCACTTTCTTTACTGATGAAGTCCCGAATGCCATGGCAGCTACGGCCTGGGCTCCCCCCATCCTGTATATCTCGCTGATACCAAGGATACTGCACAGGTAAAGCATCACCGGATTTATTTCCCCGTTTATATCCGGAGGCGAGCACACTGCAATATCCTTCACCCCCGCAGTAATAGCAGGTATTGAAGTCATAAGCAGTGTGGAGGGATAGGCATACCTGCCGCCGGGGACATATAATCCCACCCGTTCAAGAGGTGTGACTTTCTGGCCGGTCCTGGCCCCCCTGCTGTCTTCCTTCATCCACGAAGATTCACTATGCTCATACTGGGACCTGTGAAATGATCCTATATTTTTACGGCTTATATCAAGTGCCCTGACAAGGTCCGGAAGTTCCTTTTTTACCTTTTCAGCAGCTTCCTTTATGTCTTCTCCCGCCACCCTTATATTCTCTTTGCCGGCAGCATAGCCGTCATACTTCTTTATGAAACCGAAAAGAGCGGCATCTCCGTTTCTTTTTATACCGTCGATTATAGCTTCCACCGTCTCCCAGGCATCAGCACTGCCGGACTCAGGCCTGGTGAGTCCTTCCAGTATTTCCTTAGCACTATTAAGTTTTGTGACTTCAAGAAAAAATGGGTCCATGATCCCTGATGGTTTTGATATTTTTTTTATTTCAATTAATATATATCCTAAATAATTAAAGACAGGTCTAATATTATAGGGAAATCAGTGAAATATTCAACTTCAAAACAGGGTAAAATGCTCCTTCATGTATGCTGCGCTACCTGTGCCGCATATCCTGTCGGCCTGCTGGGAGAAGTTTTTGATATAACTATGTTCTTCTATAATCCTAATATACACCCGGGGGGAGAATACCGGAGACGGCTTAAAGACGTGGAAAGGCTTTCTAAAATATCAAATATTCCTCTTATTACCGGCACTTATGAGCCGGAAAGATGGTTTATGCTGACAGAAGGCCTGGAGGATGAGCCTGAAGGCGGAAAAAGGTGCGCGATATGTTTTCATCTGCGCCTGGAGGAAACTGCCCGCCTTGCGGCAAAGAAAGGTATGGATATATTCGCCGCTACCCTTTCCATAAGCCCCCATAAAAATGCCGGGACCATAAATGAGGCCGGACTGTCAATATCCAGAAAATACGGCATAGATTACTATCTTTCCGACCTCAAGAAGAAAAACGGCTTCAAAAAGACAAATGAGCTGTCCCGCTCATACGGATTCTACCGCCAGGACTATTGCGGGTGTATTTACAGTATGAAGACCTAGTCCTTATTTTCTTCCTTCAGCTGCCTTTCCTTGAAATTTTTAGTGACGTGATTTGCTATTATTAAGGCCGCTATGACTGCCAGCAGGTTTATTATATATACTACCTTTACCGGACCGAAGAAAGTGCTGTCTATCCTGTAAGCCTCTATAAATGTCCTGTACGCGGCATATATTCCCAGGTACATGGCCAGTATTATCCCGTTAGGAAGCCTTCCCGGCCTGTTCCTGTAAAAACGGTGCATAAAGAAAAGCAGCACAAAAAGTGCAAGATTGGCCATTGATTCATAGAAGAAGGCGGGATGAAAATATTCATAACTGGAATAGTTTAAAGGCCTGTTTTCCGGGCTTATATAAATACCCCAGGGCAGGCTGGTAGGACGTCCGAAAGCTTCCTGGTTAAAAAAATTTCCCCATCTTCCTATTGCCTGTCCCAGTAAAAGTCCAGGAGCAGTAATGTCAGCCCATAGCCAGAAGTCCAGCTTCCTTATGCGGCAGAATATGATGAGCGCCAGAATGCCCCCCAGCATAGCTCCCTGTATGGCCAGTCCTCCGCGGCGGAAAGCAAATACATAGGCAGGGTTGGCACTGTAATAGGACCAGTTTACAAATACATGCAAAAGCCTGGCTCCCAGGATGGAGGCAATAATGGCAAAAGGGGCAAAATTCAGTATCTCATCAGCTTTCTGCCTGCGATAAGCAGCCAGGAGATATGCCGCAGCGAAACCTATTACCAGGGCCAGGGCAGTAATTATCCCATACCACCTTATCTCCAGGTTGAAAACAGAAAAAGCTACAGGATCGATATTCAATTTTCCTCCTTATTTCAAAGATTCATATACCTAAAAATCAAATATAGAGATTTTAACACAAAAAAGCATAAATATTTATTTAAAAATTGATTTTATCGATCAAGGGTATATAG
>CAYPXQ010000221.1:0-2329 GCA_964414685.1 uncultured Actinomycetota bacterium | reverse complement strand
GCTGGGATTTATGATAATAGCAGTGGGTATCGTATTCCTGTTTACCGGGAATTTCTTAAGCGGCATATGGTTTGCATTCATCGGCTGGTTCCTGCAGTCATCGGCCCATATGGGATACCGCCAGCTGATCTTCGAGACCAGTGTCAAAGGTATAAGGGTGAAGGATGTCATGAATGACGACCTGGTCCTGGCAGATAAAGACCTGACACTCCAGGAGATAATCGATGATTATTTTATGCGCTACCGGTTCGGCAGGTTTCCCGTGGTGGAAGGAAGGGGAAGGAACGCCCGGTTTATAGGCATCATATCACTTCATGATATAAAAGCTATAGACAGGGATAAGTGGGGCAGTACCAGGGTAGGCGATATAGTAAAGACGGTCACGGAAAAGGAGAAAGTCGATAAGTCCATGGAGATATCCGATGCCATAAAGAAGATGGGAAAGATGGGCCTGGGCCACCTGGTGATAATGTCCGGGGACAGGCTGGAAGGAATAATCACCAAAAGCGATGTCATGCGGTTTATACAGATAAGATCGGAACTGCATTAGATGACGGAATCGCTTGAAAGCGCAGGCAAAATATATATAATATCACCTTTAAGGCTCCGGGCGCGGGCATATATAATATTTAGAAGTTGGGATATTGATAAGCAGCAGCACAAATAAGATAAAATATTTCAGGGACCACCTGGAAGAGATAAAAGAAGGTACCGGGCAGCTGAAGGTGATATATTCAGATTTGGACGGTACTTTGTTCAATGACCAGGGATGCCTGGTAAAAGATGCAGAAGACAGGTTCTATCTTGATGCCGTGAGGCTGCTGGAGAAAGTGGAAAAGAAGGGCTGGGACCTGGTCATAGTATCGGGCAGGAATAAGCATACATTGCGCTACAATGCCCAGATGATAGGCGCGGAGAACTATATTGCAGAGCTTGGCTCAGAAGTGGTCTATGGGCTGGGAAGACAGGTCCACGTGACATTTGATAGAGATGCCAGATGTCATGACATAACATACGGTAGCCGGGATCTTGAACGGATAATAGGCATTATGATGGACAGATTTCCAGGCAGGATAGAAAGCCGCATGGAATGGAGCCGCCACAGGTCATTTAATGCCCTGTTCCTGGGAGATGTGGACATGGAACAGGCTAATGAGGTACTCCGGGAAGCAGGTTACGGGGACCTGGTATTCGTAGACAATGGTATTTCCAAATTAATGGAAACCGGCCTGGATATGGAAAAGATTCATTTAATCAACCTGATGCCGGCGGGAGTCACCAAGGCCAGCGGCCTGGCACTTGATAAAAAGCTTAGGAAGTTCACACTGGATAACTGCATAGCGCTGGGGGATTCTCCCGAAGACCTTAAGATGGCCCCTGAAGTAAAGTATTTCTTTCTCATGGCAAATGCCCTGGAGCACAGGGAGGAACTGGAAAGCGAGCTGCCAAAGTATGATAATGTATATATTACGGGAGAAGCCATGAACCGGGGCTGGAATGAAGTTATTGGAAGTCTTTTGTGATAATAGATATATAGTTTATAATAATCTAAAAAGACATAAGATTATATGACCCAGGATCTAATAATATGGGTAAGAAGAAAAGAAATAGCAGGATAAACGCAGCTGAACTTCTGGGTATGGCCGCCATAGCTGCAGCAGCCGGTTTTGTAACCGGGGTGCTTTTTGCCCCTCAGTCTGGCGCAAAGACCAGGAAGCTTTTAAATGCTGCCATAAAAGAGACTATGGACAGGTTTAAATTCCTTTTGCTGGAGGCCAGAGTGATGAGCGAGGAGATTGTGGAAAAAGGCAGAGAGAAAGCGGGAGAGGTCTCCTTTAAGGTAAAAACGAAAAAGTGATTTTTCTCCTTTAGTCCTGCAGGATTATTTATTGACATAGTATACCTACTATAGTAGACTTTACGATTGCTAATTAGTTGGCCAGCTAATGGCCTGATCAGCTGGTAGTTTAGAGATTAGCAGGGGCCGTTAGCTCAGTTGGTAGAGCACCGGACTTTTAATCCGGGTGTCGAAGGTTCGAATCCTTCACGGCTCACCAGTTAAATTGTACCTTTAAAATATATATGGTGTAAGTAAGCCGGGCAAACATGCCGTTGGTGCATGTTTGCTGGATTCGAAAAGACGGACTGAAGCGAAGCGAAAGGAGTCTGCGTCTCTGCAGCGACCGTAAGGGAGACGAAAGAACGAATCCTTCACGGCTCACCAGTTAATGGCCTGTTCGTCTAGTGGTTAGGACACAAGGTTTTCAACCTTGCAACAGGAGTTCAATTCTCCTACAGGCTACCATGGGCGCTTAGCTCAGCTGGGAGA
>CAYPXQ010000220.1:0-2040 GCA_964414685.1 uncultured Actinomycetota bacterium | reverse complement strand
CTCAAACTCTGCAAACATGGTCTGCCTGTATACTGTGCCCCTGAACTGCTCCAGGTAGTGATTGAGTATATACTGTTTTTTCTTTTCATCTTCCAGGGTATCCAGCAGGTACCTGGTCAGGAGGATCTCGTTTAATATAGATGCCACCTCGGCCACGAATATCTTGTATCCCGCTTTCATATATGGCTGGGACCTGTTGGAAAAAAAAGTATGCATGGCGTGGCCCATCTCATGGGTAAGGGTAAAGACTTGATCGATTATGTCTTCATAATTTAGAAGCACATAAGGATGGGTATCGTAACAGCCCCAGGAAAAGGCTCCGCTGGTCTTGCCCTTGTTCTCAAACACATCTATCCATCCTCCCGAAAGCCCTTTACCCAGAACCGAGATATACTCGTCTCCAAGCGGCTCCAGGCTCGCCAGCACCATCTCCTTTGCTTCTTTATAGGATACTTTGAAATCTACATCATCAACAATGGGCACATAAAGGTCATACATATGAAGCCTGTCCAGCTGCAGCGCTTTTTTCCTCAGCCCCATATACCGGTGCAGGGGCTCAAGCCTGGAGGATACAGAAGCAATAAGATTATGGTAGACAGCCACAGGCACACTGTCATCAAATAATGCTGCTTCCAGGCTGGTATTGTATTTTCTCACCCTGCTGTAGAAAAGGTCCTTTTTTACGCTGGAGCTAAGTGCGGCTGACAGGGTGTTCTTCTGTTTTCCATAAGTGGTGTATAGTGAATCAAAGGCATCCTTCCTTACCTTTCTTGTCCTGCTTTCCATGAATTTTGCATATCTTCCCTTGGTAAGCTCCACCTTATTACCTTCTTCATCCTTTATTGCGGGGAAACTTATATCGGCATTATCTATCATGCTGAATATGAGCTGGGAAGAAGCAGCCATGTCTCCGGCCATTGCCAGTATCTTCTCATTTTCAGCCTGGAGAGTATGATCCTTCCTTCTTAACACGTCCCTGAGATAATGAGTATAGCTGGAAAGTCTTTTATCGCCTGCCAGAAGTCTTTTTAGCTCCTCTGCTTCTATTTTTAATAAGTCCGGGACCATGAAAGAGCATATGCTCTCCGCTTCCACTACCAGAGTCCTTGCCCTGTCCATCAGTGCCTGCGATCCCTGGTCTGAGTTGTCCTCATCCCGCTTGAGGTGGGCATATACAAATAATTTCTCTGCTTTTTCCATTATACGGCTGTATGCCTCCAGGACGGAAGAGAGCATAGAGGGTTCACCGGGAAGTTTACCGGAAAAACCTGCAAAATGGTCAAGATCTTTCTTGACCTTATCAAAGTCCTGCTCCCATTTGTACAGATTGGGATAGATATCTTCCAGCATCCATTTATATTTATCCTCTATTTTATCCCTGGTCTTAAGCCTGTTTATCTCCATCATGACCGCGGCTATTATTTAATAGCCTGTCCTCCTTTCCCTGGATATCTAAAAACTCTATTATATAGAGTGAAAAACGACTTTACCAGATTGTTTTTTAACATGTTCATTTGTATAATAATCCATGACCCGTTTTTTCGGAAGAAGGGCAGCCTTAAAGTCAAGTTTAATCATTTTGGAAAGGTCTTTTTGGAGCACAAGGGAAGAAAAGAATCAGTGATCACCCTTATAATCCTGGTTATCGTTGCTGCAGTTATTGTAAGCTGGATAGCAGGTCTGTGGAGCTGCGAGTCAGGAAGAAGAGATCTTACCGAAGAAGAAAGGCTTACCATATCCGATTATATAAATTCGGTATCGGTACTGGTACAGCAGTCTAATAAACTCTCCTATGAGTTCTTCAATACTATAAGCAGTGTAAAAGAGGTCTCCAGGGAAGAGCTTGATGCTGGTCTCCTGGAGATAATCGAGGAGAGCAGGGTTTTGCTCCAGAACACTGAAGAATTGAATCCTCCCCAGGGTTTTGAGGTCCCCCAGGGCTACCTCAGGCTGGTATTTGATACCAGGAACCGGTCATATGAAGACTTCAGGCCGGCGCTTTTTAATGCACTGGATGACCTGAACCTTGAGATATCGACT
>CAYPXQ010000219.1:0-7249 GCA_964414685.1 uncultured Actinomycetota bacterium | reverse complement strand
TAATCTTCTGTTTCTCTTCTTTAACCAGTGTCAATTCTACTTACACCTCCTTCATTCATCCGCACTATAATTTATCATAAGTATTTTATAATTACAATTGAATCAATATCATATTTTTTTAAACTGGACATCTCTTAAAGTAGCGCCTCGTCATTATTATATCTTTTGCGACCTGTTTTTTCAGCTCATCCGGATCATTAAACTTTATTTCCCGTCTTAATCTCTCCAGGAAATCTACCCTTATTTCACACCCGTTCATTTTTTTATCAAAATCCAGTATATGGCTCTCGACCCTCCTTTTAATGTCCCCGAAAGTCGGATTATCGCCTATATTTATTACTGACGGCATTTTCACTTCCGGGCTTTCTGACCGGGACACTGTACCTGCATATACTCCGTCTTTGGGCAGTACCAGGCAATTGCCGGGTTCCATATTTGCTGTGGGTATGCCCAGTTTGCTTCCCCTTCCAGCGCCCTTTACCACCTTTCCCCTGATGAAAGGATCCCTCCCCAGAAGCTGCCTTATCCTTTTTATATTCCCGCCTGCATAATATTTCCTTATCATGGTGCTGGAAATAACTTTCCCCCGGCTGTATACCAGGCCGACTTCATTTACCATTATATCCCTGTCTCCCAGATATCTTCTCAAAAAAGCCGTATCGCCTGAGGCGTTTCTCCCAAACCTGAAACCTCGGCCTATATAAAGATGCTTGATATCAAATAAGCCTATCAGTATGTCCCGGCAGAAATCCTCAGGAGTAAGATCCAGAAAGTCCTCATCTATTTCTACGGTGATTATCTTATCAATGCCCAGGCCTTCTATGATACTTATTTTATCTTCATATGTCAGTATCATTTTTTTATGTATCCCGTTTTTTATTATATTTACCGGAGGCCTGTCAAAAGTAAGGGCCATACTTATTCCGCTGGTTTCTGCCGCTTTTTTTATGCATCTGCCGATTATTTCCTGGTGACCCCGGTGTACCCCGTCAAAAAATCCTATTACCATGGCTGCACCAGCACCGGCAAATTCGGCTTTCCTTATATCATTTATTTTAATATTCTCTGCCAAGCCAATTTCCCTTATAAAATAAGAACCTCTTGATTTTAGTTAATTATTAGAAAATTACAACACTTTTAGTAAAAAGTTTATCCATGTCCGGTTTTTGGTCTTTATCATAACATTCTTCTATCCTGTGTATGGCCAGGAGTTCTCCGCCAGCTGACCTTACTGAGACCATGCCGGCGAAAGGGCCTCCATTTCCTTCCAGGCCTTTTTTCAGATCGCCGCCTTTTTCCAGCATCAGGGCAGAGAGACGACTGCCGTTTTTTACCTGCCCTGCATAGCGGTCTTTTATATACAGTACCGGAGCCTTGCTGAAAAGCTTCTCCAGGCCTATTATCCATCCTTCGTCCCCTGCCAGCATACCAATCTTTGAAAGCCTGGCAATATCCTCCGGAGAAGCAGAATTTTCCACATCCATATCCCCTATCCTGGTGCGTCTTAATCCTGAAAGGACGGCGCCTGTACCGTAAGCCTGGCCTATATCATGGGCCAGGGCCCTGATATATGTACCCGAGCTGCAGCTTATCCTTATAGTCAAGACCTCCTGTCTCAATTCCAGTATTTCCAGGTCCAGGATGTTTATGGTCCTGGCCTTTCTGGGAACTTCCCTGCCTTTTCTGGCCAGCCTGTACAAAGGCTGTCCCCTGTGTTTCAAGGCGGAAAACATAGGCGGCACCTGTTCTATGATACCTTTAAATCCATATAATATGCGGATCAGTTTTTCATATTCAAGCTTCTCGATATGGGAACTTGCCGTGATCCTGCCTTCCATATCCATGGTGTCGGTCTCTATCCCGAACCTTATTTCTGCTATATATTCTTTGGGAAGCTTTAAGAAATTATCCGAAAGCCTGGTTGCCTTATTGATAAGGAGGACTATCAAACCTGAAGCCATGGGATCAAGCGTGCCTGAATGTCCGATTTTATCTAAAAAAAAACTTTTTTCATTTTTCTGATAAGGTCATAGGAAGTCATGCCGCTTTTTTTATCAGCCAGTATTATGCCGTGAAATTGTTTAAGGATCCCGGACCTGGGTATTTGCGTCATCTGTCCGACTCCTTTTCTACTGCCTGTCTGAGCCTTTCTATTACCTGCTTAAGCCTGCCGGTGTCTTTGTATGCGGATGCTGTCCTGTGTCCTCCTCCTCCAAAACCGGAAGCTATCCTTGAAAGGTCAATATTCATGTCAGATGTCCTCAGGCTTATCCTGTAGGAATGATTCCCTATCTCTTTTATAAGCGCGGTGACCGAGGCTCCCCTGGCGCTCCTTAAAAGCTCTATTATCCCGTCCTGGGAATAATAGGGGATCCCGAGCCTTCTAAAATCTTTTTCCAGCACATAGGAATATATCAGGCCCAGCGGCTCTATAAATTCTATCCTTTTAAATACTGCCTGTATGAGCCTGAACCTTCCCAGGGGATCGTTTTCATAAATATGTCCATAGACCTCAGCCGGATATATGCCATATTCCAGAAGTTTTCCTGCAATATAGTGGACATTGGAAGTAGTATTGCTGTACTGGAACCTGCCGGTATCAGTCAGTATGCCCACATATATGCCCATGGCTATCTCATGGTCCATGATGGGGCCGAAAAACTTATCCATAAAATCAAACAGCATCTCGGCGGTTGCGGCTTTTTGACTATCTACAATATTCATATCACCGAAAAGGGCATTGCTTTTGTGGTGGTCTATATTGATGATAAAGCTGCCTGCTGCCCTGAGGATTCCCAGATCCATCCCTGTCCTCTCCTCATCGGCACAGTCCAGCACTATGCATGTATATTTCTTTTTATCTATGTCTTTTATCCGGCCGGAACACTTTATTTCCCCATAACCGGGAAGGAAACTGTACTGGTAGGGAAGTTCGCTATTGCAGACCATCTGTGAATTCTTTTCCAGGGACACCATCAGCCTGTGGAATGCTGTCAATGAGCCTATGGCATCCCCGTCCGGAAATATATGGGTCATCATGAGGAAGTCAGTTTCCTGCCTTATCCTGCTGGCCAGTTCCCGGCCGAAGACTGATTTATTATTATTTTCAGTCAATCCTTTTTCTCATCATCCTGTTTTATGTTTTCCAGTATGGTGGTTATCCTCATTCCCTTATCAATAGAATCATCATGAATAAACTTTAATTCGGGAATATTTCTCAGCCTCATCCGTGCAGACAGGTTTTTCTTTATAAATCCGCCGGATCTTTTCAGGGCATCCAGGCTTATGTCTGCATCACGAGGCCTCCCCATAGTGCTGAAATAAATATCCAGGTATTTCCCGTCAACTGAAAGCCTGACATCGGTTACGGTCACAAACCCGATCCTGGGGTCTTTTATCCTGGTATTTATTATAAAGCTGATCTCTCTCTTGATATCGGTAGCGAGTTTTTTTATCCTGTCCACTGGTAACCCGATCTGCTATTTTATCTCGAAGAACTCCAGTATATCATCCTTCTTTATATCCTGGTAATTGTCCAGCCTTATGCCGCATTCATATCCTGAAGCAACTTTCTTGACATCATCCTTGAACCTCTGGAGGGTTGAGACTTTTCCTTCATAGACTATGCTTCCATCCCTGACCACCCGGGCCATGTCGCCCCGTTCGACTTCACCCTCAGTTATATAGGAACCGGCTACCTTTCCTATTTTGGTGATCTTGAACACTTCCCGGACCTCTGCCTTGCCCTTTTCCAATACCTGTGTCTCAGGTTCAAGCATTCCTTCAAATGCAAGTTTTATATCATCTATGAGCTTATATATGATGGTATATGTCCTTATGTCGACTTTTTCCCGGTCGTTCAGGGCCAGGGCCTTGGACGTGGTGATCACTCCGAAACCTATTATTATTGCATTGGCAGCAGAAGCCAGCAGTATATCACTCTCAGTTATGGCCCCTATGCCTTTATGTATTATCTCGATCCTTATCTCTTCAGTCTCTATTTTAGCCAGGGATTTCAGGACTGCATCCACTGACCCCTCCGATTCTGCCTTAAGTATTATCTTGAGCTTCTTTAACTGGCCTTCGGCTGATATCTCTGCCAGATTTTCCAGTGTTACTATCTTCCTGGATTCCTCCATCTGCATCATCTTCTGGTCATATTCCTTCTTTGCCAGAAGCTCTTTGGCAACCTTCTCGTTTTTAACCACAAACATCCTGTCTCCCGCCCGGGGTGCAGAGGAAAAACCGGTTATCATCACCGGCTGGGATAATACAGCTTCACTGAGGTCTTTTCCTTTTTCGTCTTTTATGGACCTGATCCTGCCATAAGCATCTCCGGTCACAAAGGAGTCCCCCACTTTTATTTTACCCCTCTTGACTATTACGGAACCGACGGCACCCATGCCTTTTTCCATTCTTGACTCTATGATGACACCTGTCCCTACTGCTGTGGGATTTCCCTTTATCTCATTCATGTCGGCTACCAGGAGTATCATCTCCAGAAGCCCCTCCAGGTTTTTATTATTCTTGGCCGATATCTCTACTACTATGGTATCGCCGCCCCATTCCTCAGGCACCAGTTCATATTCAGTCAGCCCCTGTTTTACCCTTTCCGGATTCGCATTAGGGAGGTCTATCTTGTTTATGGCGATTATAATGGGTACCCCGGCATCCCTGGCATGATCGATCGCCTCAGCCGTCTGGGGCATAATGCCGTCATCGGCCGCCACTACTACTACTGCAATATCTGTAACTTTGGCCCCTCTGGCCCTTATTGAAGTAAAAGCCTCATGGCCGGGTGTATCTATAAAAGTGATCTTCCTGTTATTATACTCCAGCTGGTATGCTCCTATATGCTGTGTTATGCCTCCTGCCTCGCTGCTGGCTACTTCTGTCTTTCTCAGGGTATCTAAAAGCGTTGTCTTTCCATGGTCTACATGACCCATGACAGTGACTATAGGCGCCCTCTCTTCCAGGTCTTCTTCCTCATCCTGGTATACTTCTTCCAGCTTTTCCTCAAATCCTACGATCCGGTATTTAAAATCATACTCATTTGCCAGAAGTTCTATGATGTCTTTGGATATTGACTGGTTTATACTGAGTATCTCGCCCATGCCGAAAAGCACATTTATGATCTCATTTGAGGGTATGTTCACTCTTTCCGAGAGTTGTTTTATGGTAATGCCTTCATGAAGCTCTACCACCTTCTTTATTCCGGGTCTCTTCTTCTTAGCTTCTTCGAAGCTTTCTTTATCTTTCCCTGACGGCTTTTTAACCGACTTGCCCGTATCTCTTCTTTTTTTCTGCAGAAATCTTGCCTTCAGGCGACCGCTTTTTTCTTCCTTGTCAAGTTCTTTGGACAGTACGCTTTTTATGCTTATCTTCTTTTCTTCTTCCCAGCCGGTTTTCTTCTTTACCGGTTTTGCGGCAGATACAATATCCTCATCAAGCTCAAGGGATTCTTCCACGCTTTCCCTTAAGGCTTCCTTTTCACTAAACTCGCTGTCCCTGGGACTTTTTAACGGTTTTTTCTTTCCGCTCTTTTTTTTCTTTTCCAGCTCTTCCAGCTTCCTGGCTTCTTCCAGCAGCTTCTTTTCTTCTGCTTTCTTCTTCTTTTCCTCTTCAGCCTTCTTCCTGGCCTCTTCTTCTTCTTTCTTCTTCTTTTCCTCTTCAGCCTTCTTCCTGGCTGCCTCCCTGGCTCTCTTTGCGGCTTCTTTCTTCTTCCGCTCAGCCTCTTTTTTCTTTTCCTCTGCTTCTGCCTTTTTCCTCTCTGCTTCTCTTTTGGTTTTTTCGGCAGCTTCTTTTTGTTTTCTTTTTGCTTCCCTTTTTATGGCTGACTCTATCTTCTTTACCTGGGAATCATTAAGTACAGACATCTCGCTCTTTATGGCAATTCCAAGACTGTCGCATAGATCGAAAATATCATCAGTAGTTAATTTTTTTTCTTTAGCTAGTTCAATAACCTTAATTGCAATCACTCCCTATTCATATTGCCATAAAAGCAGGATGCCTATTGATCTTTATCGCCATCCTTAACTGCTGCTTCCTCTTCTGCTTCCGCCAGTACGTCCTCTGCAGCATCTTCCTCAAGTTCCCGGCTGGCTATTCCTTCATCATCTTCTCCCGATTCCTGGCTTTTTATTCTTTCTTCCCTGGCTTCGGCCAGTTCTTCCTCGAACTGCTTCTGGCTTTTTATATCGATCTTCCATCCGGTAAGCCTGGCAGCCAGCCTGGCATTCTGTCCTTCCCTGCCAATTGCCAGTGAAAGCTGGTCATTTGATACCACTATAAGAGCAAACTTATTGTCCTCGTCTATTAGTACCTTATTTACCCGGGCAGGACTTAATGAATTCTTTATATAGGATATTACATCTTCACTGTAGTCTACTATATCAATTTTTTCCCCGCCCAGTTCGTCGACTATCATCTTCACCCTTGAACCTTTGGGTCCCACGCAGGCGCCTACCGGGTCTACATTCTTTTCATTGGACTTTACTGCTATCTTTGTCCTGTAGCCTGCTTCCCTGGCAATGCTTATTATCTCTACCACGCCTTCATATATCTCGGGGACTTCCAGCTCGAAAAGCCTTCTTATGAGTCCAGTGTGGGAACGAGACACTATTACCTGGGGTCCCTTGGTAGTTTTCCTGACATCAGATATATAACACTTGATCCTTTCACCGTGTCTGTACCTTTCCCCCGGCACCTGTTCGTACTGGGGAAGCAGCGCTTCCACCTTCCCCAGGTCAACCAGCGTAAACCTGGAATCACTCTGCTGCACGATACCAGTCACAAGGTCCCCTATCCGGTCCTTGAACTCATCATACATTATCTCTCTTTCGGCTTCCTTTATCCTCTGCCTTATGACCTGTTTGGCTGTCTGGGCTGCTATCCTTCCAAAATTATCCGGGGTAACCTCTACTTCGTCCTTATCACCGTCCCCGACTTCGTCTTCCTCAAGGATCCGGAATACCCTTATCTCACCTGTCTCTGTATTTATGTCAGTCCTGCATTCAAATTCTACCTGATAGTTCCTTTTATAGGCAGAAGCCAGAGCCTGTTCCAGGGCTTCTATTATGGTATCCATCTTGATACCTTTTTCCTTTTCCAGCTCTACCAGCGCCGCTATCAGCTGCTTGTTCACAAAAATCACCTGCTGCCTTTAAATAATTCTAAATCAAAAAAATAGTGGGATAACGCCCACTATTTTTATCACCTCTTCTTAAAATTTCGTTAAAAGTATAGCATA
>CAYPXQ010000218.1:0-5179 GCA_964414685.1 uncultured Actinomycetota bacterium | reverse complement strand
TGATGGTGATGGTGATGGCGAGATACAGGTACTTGCATTTACCGGATTCAATGAGATCTACTATATTATCGGTCTTGCTCTTATGCTGATAGGTGCCGTAGGAAGCATGCTTCTTACCAGGAACCTCAGAAGGAAGGAAAACCAGTAGTATAGTTTTATAGAATCCTTTACAGAACCAGAAGGGACATCCTGAAATAAGTAAGGATGTTCCTTCTTTATATAAGAAAATAAATATGTAAAATAAATGGATATGATATTTACAGATAAAAAAATAAAAAGACTTATCCCGGCTACCTTCATAATGATGCTAACAGTCGTCCTGATCGCCTCCGGCTGCTATCCCGGTCCTGTTGACGTAGATGAGCAGGATGAACCATCAGTCGAGGAATCGGAAGATATGGAAAAGGCTGAGGAAATAACAGCTGATCCAGATACCATAGAACCATATAATTCGGCGCTTCCCCTGATGGATGAAGACATCCTCTCCCATATCGCATCACTGGATCTGGATACCAATCCCTTTATCGACCTGGAGCAGGAAGATAAGGAATACCTTATAGGAGTGGCATATGATACCGTATCCAGCTATTTGTCTGATGGGAAAACACCAGGCCGGGACACTTATCCCGCGCAGTATGATAATATGACCAATGAAGTGCATGCAGTACTCAGGATAAACGGAAAGCAGGAAGGCTGGAGCTTTTCCGGAAGCGGCAATCTTGCCGCTTCCGTATCAGGGGCAGTGATAAACATCCTTCAGGACCAGAACACAGATATTGAGTTTATCAGGGACAACTTTTGGAAACTGTCCGTAGAGATCATTATAAAAGGGGAAGAAAGGGTCCTTGACGATGGTTTTGAAAGAGGACTTCACGGGATAATTGTAAGAAGCGGCGGGAATAATGCTATAGCCCTTAACACACTTTCCGTGGAAGGAAATTTCAGCCTTGACTATATACTGGACAGCCTTTACCGGGAGCTCGGCCTGGAGACACAGTCAGGCGATGAATATTATTTTCCCACCATCCATTTTGCCAGGACCCCGTATGATGATGAAGCGGTGACCTTCTACAGGTGCAGCCAGACCGATATAATACCTGATGTCACCCCGGAAAAGATATTCGAGACCATAGAGCTGGCAAAGGGCTGGATGCTCTTAAACCTGGATGAGGACGGATATTTCAACTATGGTTACAGCCCTTCCCGAAAAGAGTACTTTACAACCAATAATATGATAAGGCAGTTTTTGTCATCCAGGTGGCTGGCGGAGGAGAGTAAGTCCAATAAAGAACTGGAGTTCCTTCACCGGGTAAACCTTGAATATATATTGAGGAACTGGTACCGGCAGGAAGGCGATCTGGGATATATATATTTCGGGGATAAATCGAAGCTGGGGGCAATGGCTATGGCTATAAGCACCATAGCCAGAAGCCCGCTTTATGAAGAATATGCAGTTTATGCCGATAGGCTGGCAAATACCATCCTCTCCATGCAGCATGAGGACGGTTCATTTGATGCCTGGTTCATAGAACCGGATTATGCATTTGATGAAGACAGCCTGCTGAGGTTCTACAGCGGGGAAGGGATGCTTGGCATGCTGGAGCTTTACGAGGCAGGCGGCAATGAAGAATACCTGGAAGCCATGAAGGTCTCACAGGATTTTTACATTGAAAAGTATGTGGACAATATAGGGCAAAATTATTCACCGGCACTGATACCATGGCAGACCATGAGCATGAGCAAGCTATATATGATAACCGGGGACAGGAAATATATCGAACCTATATTCATACTTAATGACCGGCTTATAGGCATGCAGGACCAGGAAGGACACCCATATCCTGATTTCCTGGGAAGGTTTTATGATCCCCTGCATCCCGAATACGGGCCTCCCAACTCGGGAAGCACCTCGCCTTATGTGGAGAGTTTTGCCTATGCCTATGAGATTGCCAGGATGGAAGGCGACCGGGAGAGGATGGCAGCATATAAAAAGGCTATGATCCTGGGCATACACAACCTTATGAACTGCCAGTTTAAGGGCGCAGACATGTACTACCTGGAGCATCCGGAGAGGGTAGAAGGAGCGCTTAGGTACAGGATGTATGATAACCGTATCAGGATAGACACTACCCAGCACACCATTGATGCCCTGCTCAAAGTGGTGGAGATATTTGAATTAAGCCGGGATATGCGATAGAACTTATATATATGGGATTTAAGAAAATTAAAGAAAATATAAAAAAGAAAAAGTTCATTATACTCAGGGCCTTTCTTTATGTCTTTATGGCTGCGGGCATAGGCCTCATACTATGGCCTGTCTATACCAATTTTATGGCATCCAGGGGAGTATCAGAGGAACTTTCAGGATGGGAAGAAGAGAGTGCGGAGATTGTCGCAGAAGATGATACTGTTATCCACCTGGATCAGGCAGATACTGAAGAGCAACTGGAAGATCCCCAGGATTCCGGGGATGACCCGGTAATGGATATGAGCCAGGATGGTTCGGCCATACAGGCTGACAGCGGGCTCACTGCCGAAGATTTCTTTCCCATGAAGATAAGCATACCAAAAATAGAGCTGGAGTATGTGGTATATGAAGGGACTGATACCATAACCCTTAAAAAAGGCGCCGGCCATGAGAGCGTTACCCCGCTCCCGGGCCAGGAGGGGAGATGCACCATTTCCGGACACCGCACCACATACGGGGCTCCCTTTAACCGCGTAGATGAACTGGAAGAAGGGGACCTTATATACCTGGAGACTCTGGACGGTGATAGATATTTGTACGCGGTCACCTCTCTTGAGATAGTTAAGCCTACAGACGTATGGGTACTTGAGGGTACTGAAAAAGAGGAGCTCCTGCTCACCACATGCCATCCCAAATATTCAGCTGCCAGCAGGCTTATAGTCATATCAGAGCTGGTGGAGCTTTTTCCATTTGAAGCCGGGACATAGATTCCCTTAAAATAGCCTGACGCCCCGGTAATCATATCACCGGGGCGTCTTGATCAGGCGTCCCGTAAACTTTCCTGAATAAATTTAATAAGATGAGGACAGGTGATATAAATATAAAAGCCGCCCTTACCCGATAGAGGCTAGAACGGCTTTTTCCCATAAAAAAAGTAACAGCCGGTTGCACCACTGGCTCCATATATCCCCGGTGCCCAAAAGAGATGGGATACATATCTTAGCCTCTATTACTGACAATCAAAGTATTTTAAGGTTTTCAATAGAACAATAAATCCTTACTTTCAATTCATATATTAATACATATAAATAATAAAGTCAATATAAATATATATATATTTTAATTAATATATTAAAAATATCATTATATATAATAGTGGTAATCTTTTGATACCGCAATCAAGTCAGGGGATTGGTCTTAACTCCAGCCATAATAAAATGTATAATCTTAGAAATAGCAAAGTAACTGGCAGAACGGTTAATATGAGAAGCAATGAACTCTTAAAAATAGATCCGGAAAAGCTTTCCGCTGAGGAAGCAGACAGGGCAGCTTCAAAATTAAGGCAAGAGATCCACAGATATAATTATTACTACTATATAAAAGACGAACCGGTTATTGATGACAGCGAGTATGACAGGCTGTTCAGGAAGCTGGAGCAGATAGAAAAAAAACATCCCGGACTGGTGACTCCGGATTCGCCCACCCAGAGGATAGGGGCGCCCCTGGAGGGCGGTTTCAAGACACTGCAGCACGGCGAGAAGATGCTTTCTCTCCAGGATGTATTTGATTACGGCGAGCTGGAGGATTTCCTGAAAAGGATGGAAAAGGAACTGGGCATCCCATGTGATGATATTGATTTTACATGTGAGTTGAAGATAGACGGTTCAGCCGTATCCCTGGTCTATGAGGACGGCGTATTTGCCAGGGGAGCTACCAGGGGGGACGGTCTTACCGGGGAAGACATAACATCGAATCTAAAGACCATAAACTCAATACCCTTAAGGTTAAGGCCTGACAGTAAGGTCAAATTACCCGGGAGGCTGGAGGTAAGAGGCGAGGTATACCTGCCCCGTGAGGAATTCGTAAGGATAAATAATATGAGACAGGAGGAAGGCCTTACTGTTTTTGCCAATCCCCGCAATGCTGCTGCCGGGTCGCTGAGGCAGATAGACCCCGGGATGACGGCAAAAAGAAATCTCAATATATTCCTGTATGGAGCCGTGTCAGGACAGCTTCCCGGCATAGGGACACAGTCGGGGATGCTTGACTATCTTAAACAGCTGGGACTCAGGGTGAATCCCGATATAACCACAGTAAGGGGCATTGAAAATATAAAGGGGTATATAGAAAGCTGGAGGGAGAAGAGAAAAAAGCTTTCATATGAGACTGACGGTATTGTCATAAAGGTAGACGACTTCAGCCTGCAGGAGGAACTGGGTCAGACTTCCAGGAACCCCAGATGGGCGGTGGCATACAAATATCCTCCGGAACAGGGGATTACCAAAGTAAAAGATATAAAAATAAGCGTGGGCAGGACAGGGACCCTTACCCCGGTAGCATGGCTGGAGCCTGTAAAGGTAGCCGGGTCCACCATATCCCATGCCACCCTTCATAATGTAGATGAGATAAAAAGAAAGGATGTCATGATAGGGGATACCGTTATTATACATAAGGCAGGGGATGTAATACCTGAGATAGTGAGGGTGGTAACGGAAAAAAGAAACGGCAGCCAGAAGCAGTTCAGGATGCCGGAAAGGTGCCCCGCATGCGGCTCCAGGGCTGTTAGGATGGAAGGGGAAGTGGCGCTCCGGTGCACATCCATAGCCTGTCCGGCACAGCAGTTTGAGAGGATAGTCCATTTTGCCTCCAGGGGAGGCATGGATATAGAGGGCCTGGGACCTTCCATAACTGAAAAGCTTATTGATAATGGACTGATAAGAGATGTATCTGATATATACTATTTAAAGTATGATGATATTATTTCCCTGGAAAATTTCAGGGAGAGATCTACCAGGAACCTCCTGGATGCTATAGAAAAGAGCAAAGAAAAGCCCCTCTCAAGGCTGATCTTTGCCCTGGGAATAAGGTTTGTGGGTTCGCACACGGCTGATATCCTGGCACAGAATTTCGAGGATATGGATAGACTTATGCAGGCAGGCTTTGAAGAAGTGCAGGCAGTAAAGGAGATAGGCCCCAGGATAGCAGAGAGCG
>CAYPXQ010000217.1:0-4031 GCA_964414685.1 uncultured Actinomycetota bacterium | reverse complement strand
CAGCCATTTCCCTTAAATATAGTTCATAATTAGGATTAGTATAGAAATGTAGAAGTATCTTATTTCTAAGTCTTGATCTTGTAATTTCTAAAAAATTTGCCATTGTTGTAATCACCTACAACAATTGTAGTGATAATTTACAACAATAACAAGCATTTTTTTACTTTTTCAAACCTAGCTGTCATTTTGCTTCAAGCATCATTCACTAATAATAGTTTCATTATATTTCTATGTTTCACCGTTTATTGAAATTATAGAATTTATTGAAACTTGATCAATAGAAAAAAGAAGGTTTTGAAATGATTAATCTTTCCAAACATGATATAAGGTTACTGCTTTCATCATAGTCCAAGTGAAGCATTATCTAATTGTGCATTTATGTATTCTGGTGGGCCTATCTGGACTCGAACCAGAGACCTCATCCTTATCAGGGATGCGCTCTAACCTGCTGAGCTATAGGCCCACGGATGCGGGAACAGCCACCGTATGGCAGACATCGGTGCAGAAACAGTTAACGGCTTTTTCAGCGCAGGAGTCAAAATATCAATTTAAGTTTTTTTTGTCAAGACAAAATGGATCCTAAGACTTGCCGCTGTCTTCCCTGTCGACCAACCTTAATTCCAATCCACCGCTTATCTTCAGTATTACATTAACTATCCATACCATCAGGGTCCCGAAAGCAGCATAGAAAACAGAGGCAATAAGACCGCCGATAATAAAGATTATAAGAAATAATAATGTGCTTCCGCCGCCCAGGTTAAGCATCCCCATATTTCCAAGCCCGGAGCTTTGAAGTATATCATTCAAGTTTACTCCGGTGGTGGAAAGTCCCAGCCATGCAAAAAGCGCGATAACACCCATTATTATTACAGACAGGATAAAAAATACCAGATAGAAGACCAGCATAAACTTAAAACTTGAGAGCTCGCTTATGCTTTTTAAGACCTTTCTATTTATAGTAACCATTTATACCCCCTAAAGACTATGTATAGTCCAATACATAAATATATTGGACTATACTATTTCATTAAGACATATTTATTTTTAATCTGCAGTGATTACATCTTTGTCCATTTATCAGACATCTCACCCAGCCAGGGGAATTTATAGTATTCGCCATTATTGGCTTTCATTATTATTATTATCCTGATGACCAGGGCCGCTATCCAGATAACTGGGAAGCAAAATGCTCCGATTATGACTAGTGTCAGGATAGCTGCAATGATGTAGAGTATAACTTCGGCTACGCCGATGACCAGTGACTGCATTGCATGGAACTTGACAAAACGGTTCTCTTTCTCCAGCATGTAGATTATAAGACCGGAAAGCCACCCGGCACCGACCAGAAAGCCTACATGTGATATTAGTACTGCGATCTTCGGCTCCATACCAGTACTGCTCTTCTTGTTAAAATCCGGATGTACTTCAGGTTTAGCCTCTGCCATTTCTTACCTCCTTTAGGTAATTGGGTATCATATTTCTAATGACCGACTTACAAAAAAATTACGTGTTCGGAAACTTATAATAACAGATTTGCCCTTTAAATCAAACATATTAAAGCCTGATTATACTAATATTACAATTATTATTGTGAAGCTATTATGGAATATGATCCCACCTTATTTCCTTCCCCCAGGTTTATTACCTTTACCCCCTGGGTGGATCTCCCGGTTTTAGAAATAGACTTTGCAGGGATCCTTATCAGTACTCCGCTGGCAGAGATCACCATGATGTCATATCCGTCCTTAAGTATGCCGGCTCCGGTGGCCTTGCCTTTCTTCTCTGTGACTTTGAGGGTCTTGACCCCCTGCCCTCCCCTTTTTTGCCTGGTATACTGGGAGAGAGGCGTCCTCTTGCCATAGCCGTTCTCGGTAAGCACAAACAGATCGCCGTCTATCTCTTTTGCCACCATCATGGAAAGGACTTCATCATCGCCGGTAAGCTTCATGCCTTTGACTCCCTGGGACACCCTGCCCATGGGACGGCAGTCCTTCTCGCTGAACCTGATAGCCTGGCCGTTTCTGGAGACCATTATGACTTCATCATTGCCATTGGACCTTTCCACATCGATAAGTTCGTCACCCTTTCTTATATTTATGGCAATTATCCCGTCCTTTCTGGGAGTATCATAATCTGTTATGGGCGTCTTCTTTATTAGGCCTTTTTTGGTAGCCATTATTAGATACTGGGTGCTTTTATACTCCTTTACAGCTATGATAGCCGCCACATTTTCTCCGGAGGAAAAGGGGAGAAGATTGACTATGGCCTTGCCCTTTGAAGTCCTGCTGCCCGTGGGAAGCTGGTGCACTTTCAGTCGGTAGACTTTTCCCCGGTTGGAAAAAAACATCATATAATGATGAGTTGAGGCAATAAACAGATGTTCTACAAAATCATCTGTCTTCAGGTTGGTCCCGGTGACACCCCGGCCTCCCCTGCCCTGCTTCCTGTATGTAGTGACCGGGACCCTCTTTATATATCCGGAATGGGATATGGAGATCACATTTTCTTCTTCCGGGATCAGGTCCTCGATATCTATATCCGATTCATCTGCAGATATATCAGTTCTCCTCTGGTCCTCATATTTTTTCCTTATCTGGCTTAACTCTTTTTTTATTTCCCCGTAGAGCAGTTCATCGCTTCCCAGGAGCTCTTTTAGTCTTTTTATTATTTCCAGTATCTCATCATGTTCCTGCTTTATCTTATCCCTTTCAAGCCCTGTCAGCCTGTGAAGCCTGAGGTCCAGTATCGCCTGGGCCTGTATGGGGGTTAGATCGAATCCCTTTACCAGTCTGTTTTTGGCCGTAGGCGCGTCTTTTGAAGAACGTATCGTCTTTATAACAGCATCAAGGTTATCCAGGGCCACCAGGTAGCCGGCAAGTATATGCTCCCTTTCTTCGGCTTTTTTCAGTTCATATTTTGCCCTGCGTACTACTACCTGATAACGGTGTTTTACATATTCGTCTATTACTCCGGAAAGGTTCAATGTCTTTGGCACTCCATCCACAAGGCTCAGCATTATAACACCGAATGTATCCTGGAGCTGTGTGTTCTTATAAAGGGAATTTATTACTACATGGGGAATGACATCCTTTTTAAGCTCGATTACCACCCTCATGCCGCTTTTGTCTGATTCGTCCCGGAGATCCCCTATACCTTCTAACTTTTTGCTCCTTACCAGCTCGGCGATCTTCTCTACAAATTTTGCCTTATTGACCTGATAGGGCAGTTCGCTGACTATTAAATGTATCTTTCCCTTTTTCTGCTGTTCCTGGTGGACTCTTCCCCTCACTACCAGCCTGCCCTTTCCAGTTTCATAAGCTTCCCTTATGCCGTCAAGGCCCATTATTATGCCCCCGGTAGGAAAGTCCGGTCCTTTGATCCTTTTCATAAGGTCTTTTATGGAACAGCCGGGATGATCTATTCGGTAGATGACGCCGTCTGCCACTTCTGCAAGGTTATGGGGAGGGATATTTGTAGCCATGCCTACGGCTATTCCTGAAGAGCCGTTCACCAGGAGGTTGGGTATCTTTGAAGGCAGTACTGACGGTTCCTTCAGGGAATTATCAAAATTGTCTACAAAATCGACCGTATCCTTGTCGATGTCCAGCAGGAGTTCTTCCGCAAAAGGAGCCAGCCTGGCCTCGGTATACCTCATGGCAGCGGCGCTGTCCCCGTCCACGGAGCCAAAGTTTCCGTGCCCGTCTACCAGCATATAGCGCTGGGAAAAATCCTGGGCCATCCTAACCATGGCATCATATACTGCCGTATCTCCATGCGGATGATATTTACCCAGTACTTCACCCACTATCCTGGCGCTTTTCTTAAAAGGTGTATTGGACCGCATTCCCATATCCTGCATGGCATAAAGTATCCGGCGGTGGACAGGTTTGAGGCCATCCCTGATGTCGGGAAGCGCCCTTCCGATGATGACGCTCATGGCATAACTCAGGTATGAGTCCTGCATCTCCGATTCTATTTCTACATTCTTTATCTTTCCCTTTAATTCAAATACCATTTACTCCCCTGACTGC
>CAYPXQ010000216.1:0-3533 GCA_964414685.1 uncultured Actinomycetota bacterium | reverse complement strand
GGCTGTCATCACTATCAGCTTCAGGGGCAGCGGCATCACCGAAAGCATAAAGGCAAAGACAATGGATATCTTCCAGCCGGTCCAGGAAAAGATGTTTTCCTATTTTAGCCCGGTCACGCAGTTTTTTTCTTCCATCGGCGGCTATATCGGTCTAAGGCAGAAATACCTGGAGATGGAAAAGGAAAATGCGGTACTGAGGCAGAAATATGTCGAGGATATCAGCATCAGGGTTGAAAATGATTCATTAAGAAAGATGCTGGGGCTGGAGCTCCGCCAGGATCACGATGTATTGGTAGTCAAGGTGATCGGCTATTACAGCAATGACTGGCAGTCGGAGGTCATAATAAACGCCGGCACCTCAGGCGGCGTTCAGGAAGGCATGGGAGTTGTGGGCAGCAGCGGACTGGCGGGCCTGGTAGTGTCTGCTGGAAACAGAAGTGCCAGGGTGCGGCTAATAAGTGATCCGCAGAACAGCCTGGGGGTAAGGGTGCTTTCTTCCAGAAAGCTGGGACTTATCGAGGGAAGCCAGGAAGGGGATGTATACCTCAGATATATATCACGGGATGAGGGTATCTACAGGGGTGATATTATAGTGACCTCGGAATTCGGCCAGTACCTTCCTGCAGATATCCTGGTGGGCAGGGTGAAAAGCATAGAGGATGCGCCCGGGGATCCTTACCGGGAGATCAGGATAGAGCCCTTCGAGGATCTGAAACGGCTTGAATACCTGGCAGTCATAAGGAATTGACAGAGGCCTGCGGGCAGGCAATGGATATACTATGAAAATATTAAGAAAAATACTTTATTTTCTTTTACTTATAGCCGCGCTCATAATCCAGATCACTTTTTTCGAGTATCTTAAGCTGTTTAATATATATTTTGACCTGGTACTCATAATAGTAGTGGTATTGACACTTACCGGAGGGGCTTTTTACGGGATAATATCCGGTTTCATCGCCGGGCTGCTGCTGGACTTTATCGCAGGGGATCTGGCAGGGATATCGGCTCTTATCTATGCCCTGGATGCATTTATAGTATGGAGGCTTATGCAGTCCGGGCTTAGACACAGGCTTTTATCGCAGCTGTTTTTGATATTTGCCGTGACCGAGGCCAATATTCTGACCATCGTCCTGATAAGGTTTTTGTTCAATTACGATATAGAGCTTCGCCTGCTGGGACTGGAGCTTCTGCTAAAGCCTGCATTCAATATACTGCTTATGCTTGCCATATATCCTGCAGTAAGGATAAGCTTGAGACAAAGGACGGAAAGTCTTGAATTCAAATATTAGGATCAGGCTTAAAATAATAATATATATTGTAATGGCAGTACTGGCAGCCCTGCTCCTTCGCCTTTATTTCCTTCAGGTCATAAGCGGCGAGATATTTGCCGAGATGGCAGCAGAGAATATTTCCAGGAAGACCAGCATAACAGCGCCCCGGGGAAATATATATGACAGGAACGGAAAACTGCTGGTAAAGAGTATACCGGTGGCAGCGGCTGCAGTCCAGCCCCATTTGCTTCTCCAGGACGAAGAGGCGCTCAAACTCCTGGCAGGGTATTTGGATATGAGCCCTTATTCGGTCAAAAAGGAGCTGGAGGATGCCAGGGTCTCCTACCTGGAAAGGGTATTTTTGAAGACAGGCATAGATATGCCCACCATAATAAAGATCAGGGAAAACAGCGCTCTGCTTCCCGGTGTGGAAGTGGTGGATATTTATTTAAGGCAATACCAGTACGGAGTGCTGGCCTCACATATTTTGGGATATACGGGAGAGATAAGCCAGGAACAGCTGTCGTCCGGCCGGTATGGACAGGAATACGGGGGCGGTGACCAGATAGGCCTTACCGGGCTGGAACAGCAGTATGAGGATCTACTCAGGGGCGAGAAGGGGGAGAGGATATATGAAGTCGACCCCCTGGGAAGACCTGTCAGCATAATCGATGAAAGGGACCCAGTAAGCGGTGAAGACCTTTACCTGACCATAGACATAGAGCTCCAGAAAGTGGTAGAGGAAGCACTCTCCAGCGGCATAATGGAGGTGAGGCAGAAGACTATCAAAGATACGGAGGAAAATTACAGGGTCACGGGAGGGGCAGTGGTAGTCCTGGACGTAAAAGACGGCGGGGTCCTTTCAATGGCATCATTTCCCACCTATGACCCGGAAATATTTTCCGGAGGCATATCTGCCGGGGACTGGGCTTATCTCAATGATCCTGATAACCAGTACCCGCTTAACAACAGGGCGGTGATGTCCTATGCGGCAGGTTCCACATTCAAGGTAGTGACTGCTTATGCCGGCCTTCAGGAAAATATAGTAAGCGAGCATTCGACTTTTACCTGCAGGGGCACATGGTATGGACTGGGAAGTGATTTCCCCAAAAGCTGCTGGAATAAATCAGGACACGGCAGCCTCAGCATAAGGAATGCTATCAGGGACTCCTGTGATATATATTTCTATGAGGTGGGATGCGGCCTGTATGTGAAGATGGACAATATCGAGGAGCTCCTGCAGAAATATTCCAGGGACATGGGATTCGGCGCCGAAACGGGCATAGACCTTCCCTTTGAGGATGCAGGCAGGGTGCCAGACCGGCAGTGGAAAAAAGAATTTTTCAAAGATTCTGTGGAGTATACAGTATGGTTCCCCGGGGATACAGTCAATATGTCAATAGGGCAGGGGGACCTGCTGGCGACACCGCTGCAGACGGCAATGGTTTATTCGACATTGGCAAACAGAGGCATCCAGTATGAGCCCCATCTGGTGATGGAGACCAGGGACCAGTACGGAAGTCCAGGCTCGGAAAGCGTCTTGGAAAACTGGAAGGACCTGGAGCTTAACGAGTATCACCTGGAGCTTATAGAAGACGGGCTTGGCCTGGTCATGAAACCCGGGGGCACGGCAGCCTATACTTTCAGGGATTTTCCTATAGAGGACATCCCCTTAGCCGGAAAGACGGGTACATCCGAGGTATTCGGAAAGCAGGATTTTGCCTGGTTTGCCAGCTACGGGCCTATAGGAAATCCGGAATATGCAATAGTGGTCATGCTTGAGGAAGCAGGCGGCGGGGGGAGCAATGCCGCACCTATTGCTGAGAAAATATACAGGTATCTTTTCGGCCTGGACGACTGACAGATGAAGAAAATATGATGAGGTACGGAAACAAGAAAAAAAGATATGACGGGCCGGCAGGAGGGATAAACTCCAGAAAGCCGGGCATAAGGGCGTTAAGGTTTGACATCCTTTTCTTCCTGGCAGTGGTTTTTATCTCATGTCTAGGAGTTCTTGTAATATACAGCGCCACCAGAAACTCAATGCCCGGCGGCGTGGGAGATCCGGCGTATTACCTTAAAAGACAGTCAATATTCCTGGGTTCAGGAATGGCCCTTTTTGCCGGCTTCCAGTTTGTCAACTACAGGAAAATAAGGGACCTTTGGTGGATTGCTGCCGGCCTGGGCATATTATCGCTTATTGCAGTCCTTTTATTCGGATATGAAGTCCATGGCTCCAAAAGCTGGATAGACCTGGGCCTT
>CAYPXQ010000215.1:0-2701 GCA_964414685.1 uncultured Actinomycetota bacterium | reverse complement strand
GTCAATAGTATCTGCAATTTTTCCTCCATATGAATAATAAGGCAATATGCCCTTTTTAAAGATTATATCCCGGCTACCTTAAAGAAAGCTTAAAGCTTCTAAGGTTTTTGCATTTCTGCTGCCTGGATCCTCTCTAATATGGGAGGATGGGAGTAAAGTACTGCGCGTATGACAGGATGGGGATCGACATTTGCCATGTTGGCTTCTGCCAGTCCCTTCATAAGTTTTATCTGGGCTTCATATCCCCCGGTTATCTCCAGGGCCAGCCGGTCGGCCTGCCTTTCAAAATACCTGGAAAGGATATTTTGAGCCGGTGCTGACAGAAAAGTGATAAATGAGATCAGAAGTATTATTATAAAGATGGCCCTGAGATCTCCCGTCAGGCCGGTACGCCTGAGAATAAGGCTTAGAAAGAAAAGGCCCAGAAATCCTGCAGAGATCCCAATGGCTATGCTCTTTATTATATGCAAATATCTCCAGTGGGCCGCCTCATGGGCCACCACATTTATACTCTCTTCCCGGGTAAAATCATTCAAAAGGTTATCATAAACTACTATGCGCCTGGTGTTGCCAAACCCGGTAAAATAGGCATTGGCTTTTACAGTCTTCCTGCTGGCATCGGCTACCAGTATATCGCTTACCTCAATCCCGGCTCTGCCGGTTACCTCAATAAGATCCTGCCTCAGCTCCTGGTCCTCAAGCTTTTTAAAATTGTAAAACAGCGGATCTATCAGTACCGGGAAAAGGTACACCCCGATTATGATGAAGGCCGCCATTACCGAAGCGGCAATAAGCCACCAGTTCCGGGAAGCATATGTCATAAGGGCATACAGGCCGGTAAATGCCGCTGCCGAGATTACTATGTCTATTGCCTTTTCTTTGGCAAAGTCAGAAAACCACATCCCCGGAGACTGATTGGAAAGGCCAAATTGATGCTCGATGACATAACCGCGGTAAAAGCTGAGAGGAAGGATGATAATATTGAGCAGTATATAGAAAAGGGCTATATAGCCGGCAGCAATATATAAGCGGACATGACCTGCCCCTGAAAAAAATCTCCATACCGCCCACACTGCTGCCCCCATAAAAAGCCAGGTGGTAATTCTTACAGAGACTGAGATCATCATGCTTATCCGGTTATACCGGGCTGCCCTTGCCAGGAACCCGGGATCAAAATACTTCAGGGCGGCAGTATCTGCCGGAGGCCTGTATATAAGGGAGGATGCCAGCAGTATTATGAGGACAATGAGAGACAGTGCCCCAGTTATTATAAGGAGCCAGGCCAGGCCCTGCCCTGATTCAAAATACTTTAATCGTAGACCCATGACCAATTATCTATTATTGATGTTATTATAATAGATTCTATTAGAATCAGGGGAAAATTAAAAATGGCTGGGATAATATCAAAAGAATGTGTGCCCGGGGCCTTTATCCGGTAAACTTATCCAATATCATATTGCCCCTCCGTCTAAGGAAAGTATCCAGGACTTCCTTAAACCTCTCACATACAGGTTCCCTTCCTCCTGAGATAAGAAGCGAAGACAGCGGGCATCCTCCGCCGCAGATGGGGGCAAAGCTGCAGCTCCGGCATTTCTCCATATTCATGACGTCCCTGTTTCGCCATATGTCCATCTTTTTTTCTGACAGCTCGAGAACCGGGAAAAAATTTCCGATAGAAAGATCTTTATTTCCTATGGATTCTGGACAGGTGTATACCAGGCCGTCAGGACAGAATATATATAATTCCAGCAGGTTGCTCTCACAGTTAAAAAACCGGGGTGAGACATTGGGAGCCCCGTTTAATATATCGATTATATGGCGGATAGGTTTGAAACTGTAAAAACCAAAAGTCTTTTCCAGCTCAGGATGCCGGTCATAGACATCCAGGAGTTTCTCAAGAAAGAGGTCTTCCGGTATGATGGGGTCTATATACTCCAGGGTTGTATGGTCGGTGACCAGTGATGGTTTGGTCCTGAAATTGGGGTGCCCTACCCAGTCTCTTTTTTTCATATATTCATACAGCTCCGGCAGATATTGTATATTCTCAGAATCGATGTTCACCCTGGCATTGGTGTTTATACACGCGTCCAGAAGCACGCTTATGCTCTTTGATATCTGGCTAAAACTTCCCTTTCCCGAGGGAGTCTTCCTCCTGTTGTCGTGGATGCCTGCCGGACCGTCAATGGTTATCTGCAGCATCTCAATATTGTCCTTTACCGGTTCAAAAATATCTATGAAATCGCCGGCAAATACGCCATTGGTGACAATCGTTACCTTTGCCCCGTTTGCAGCTGCAAATCCCAGGATCTTTGCCACTGCATTTTTGTTCCTGGGAAGTAAAGGTTCGCCGCCAAAAAGCTCTACCGCATATATTTTCCTGTCTATCCTGCCGGATACCGCTTTTATGGAGTCCAATGCACTTTCAAGCATATTTTCATCCATATCCCGGTTGGGATTTTCAGGAAGGTCCTTTTCAAAACAATAGGTGCATCTAAGATTGCATGTATAGGTGGGACATATTACATATTTGACCGGTCTTTGGCCAGCTTTCTTCTGGTAGTTTCTAAAAAGCTTCTCAAACAGCCGGTCTTCTTCAAGAGGATCTTTATAGAAGTACCCTCTCTCTATAAGGTCAGAGAGAGGGCTGAGATCTCCTCTGCTGGAATCTCCACCGAGCAAATCTTCCCATATCCCTGTCTCT
>CAYPXQ010000214.1:0-3677 GCA_964414685.1 uncultured Actinomycetota bacterium | reverse complement strand
AATCCTGGGACTGGAGATACTCATTGCTGCGGATATAATAAGGTCACTTGCACTCCAGGTCACACTTCAGAGTGTGGGGCTCCTGGCCATTATCGTATTAATCCGGACATTCTTAAGCTTCTCCCTGGAGGTAGAGACAAATGGAAGATGGCCCTGGCAAAAGAGGTAGACCATGATCGATAAAAAAAAGACCATATATATAGGCTCGGACCATGCCGGCTATACTCTTAAGAACTATCTGAGATCATATCTTGTCAGGTCAGGCCACAATGTCATAGACATGGGCAATGAAAAATATGAACCCGGCGATGATTATCCTGATTATGCCCTGAAAGTGGCAGGGAAAGTCAGCGAGACAGGAGATCCGGGCATACTCATCTGCGGCAGCGGAGTAGGGGCATGCGTGACTGCCAATAAGGTAAAAGGCATTCGGGCTGTCAATGCCGCCGACCCATTTATTGCCCGGCAGTCCCGGGAACATATCAATACCAATGTATTGTGCCTGGGGCAGAATTATATAAGTGCCGACCTTGCCAGGAAGATAGCAAATACCTGGCTGGAGACTGATTTCAGCACTGAGGAAAGACACCGGAGAAGAGTAGACAAGCTGGATAATATCTAGATCCATTATTACATTTTTTCCATATCCAAGCTCATCTTGTCCCGGGACACAACTGCTGGTATGAGGGAGATGAAAAGCTTCTGAAGATGCCAATCCTGATAGATCTCAGGAAGATGTATGAGTCGGAGACAGAGCCAAAGCTGGTATCTGCCGGTATGGAGACTTTTTCAGTGAATATTCGTGGAATGGGATCAGTATATATTTGATCTTATGGGGTTGATATCCTGTCAATCAAAGCCGGTGATATCCTTATAAAATCATTAGTATTAAGCGTGATTATTTTATCTAATCTCATTTTTTCTGCCGCTCTTAGTATCAAGCCGTCATAGCTGGCACCTCCCGAAATATTATTCTTCGCCAGGCTTCCAAGGAGTACCGTATAATCTTTTTTGCCATAAGCAACCACCTGGAAATGATCAAGCAAGTTCCTTTTTATAAGCTCCAGTGCCAGCCCTGGGCTTATCCTGGGGCTAAGCGAAAGAGTGGTCAATACCGAATAGGTCTCAACCAGAGAGTGGACAGATATAAATCCCTGTATTTTTTTTGTTAATAGCTTTCTGAAGCCAGGATACTGACTTTTTATGTTCTGGATGATAATCTATCAATGCTGCAACTATCACTGAAGTATCGATAAGGACTTTCATATATCAATATCCCCCAGGGTCTTTTTTATTCTTTCATCCCTATTGTCTTTAATTACCTCTTCAAGGGGCCCGGCAGATTCAGAACAAACCACCAGGACGCCTCCCTGGTCCTGTATAAATGGTTTATCGGTATTGTCTATCCTGATGATTATCTCATCCTCCTTTGAGATCAAACTGATCTGGGAATCTTTTTTTATGCCAAGTTCATCCCTGATCTTCTTGGGTGTTACCATTCTTCCAAAGTCATCTATTTTTGTCTTAAAATTCATTTTCTCAATATTTAAGGTTTATACATTGCCATTTTACAATGGTAATTATTAAATTCTCAGTATTCCAAAATCTCAATCTCACCCTTAAGTCCCTGAACCACCCCTTCTGCCATGGCTTGGAGCTCATCTTCCCCGGGGTATATGAGGATATTGTCTGTTATAAAGCTTATATACGGTATTATAAGGCCGGTAAATGCCTTTGAGTAAGCCAACCCTCCCGTAATAGCAATGCATTCTATTTCACCAGCGACTGGGGCTGCAAGTGAAGCAATGGTTTTTGCAATCTGGTAAGCCATAGCCTCCACCACAAGTTTTACCTTCTCGTTTTTACCCGCCTCATAATCTTCCATAACCTTCTGGAAATCATTAGTCCCCAGATAAGCATACATCCCGCTTTTTCCGTAAAGCATGCTCTCGCTTTCCTCAAAGTCCAGCCCATTCTGGAATACATATTTAAGAAAAAGTCTTGTGGGTACTGCTCCAGATCTTTCAGGGCTGAATGGCCCCTCCCCGTCTATGGCATTGGTAAGGTCTGATATCCTTCCCTTTTTATGAAGGCCTACTGATATTCCCGAACCCAGATGAACAACAATCATATTAAGGTCCCTGTAATCCCGCTTTAAATCCCGGGCAGCATTCCTGGCAACCATTTTCTGGTTTAATGCATGAAAAGCACTTACTCTGGGAATGGCCGGGTGCCCGCTCAATCTGGCAACTGGCTCAAGCTCATCAACGCAGACAGGATCAAGTATGAATGCTTTTTTATTATTTACCGAAGCAAGGCTATTAGCTATCATTGCCCCCAGATTAGAAGCATGCTCTCCATATTTTGTAGTCTTAAGGTCATCCAGCATCTTATCAGTGACTGCATATAATCCGCTCCTTAAGGGCTTCATATAGCCGCCCCTGCCAATGAAATAATCAATGCTTTCCAATTCAATATTATTTTCAGATAAAAAGTCTTCTACCGCATTCTTCCTGAAATCAAGCTGGCCGGCAATACTGCCGAATCTATCTGTCTCTTCTTTACTATGCCTTATAGTTTCTGTTTGCTTTGGAGTCTGATCTTCAAACAAGCCGACTTTGGTAGAGGTATTTCCGGGATTTATGGCAAGTATCAGGCTCATCTCTTGACTCCAGGAGAAAATATTAATATTTTCCAAAGGATATATGATATCTTTTTGCTTTTCAAGTTATACGGAATAGAAGAGGCCGCTTCCCCGCGGGAAAGCGGCTCTTGTTTGGGAGGTTTCCTGAGGTTATCCAGCGCCTTAGTGTCTCGTCATGATATTATCAATGCATCTATGTCAATTTACCTTCTGCCGCCAAATCCAAAAAAGATGGATGCTTTATGTTCCTGTCTTTTCGGGACCCTGGGGAAAAGGTATTTAAGTCCTATATCATTTTCTTCAGCCCAGTCCTTTAAATCTTCCTTCATCTCAGCCAGTGCTTCCCTGGCATCAGCTACAGTCATGTCCTCCAGGCTTTCCCTGAAAGCTTTCATCTCTTCTTTCTTATCCAGTATGGCCTGTTTCTGCTCATCTGTTATCTCGCCTTTTTCCACCAGCTCATCAAGCTCCTCTTCAAAATTTGCCTCCATTTCAGCTATTCTTTCTTCCCTGAGCTCTTCCACGAAATCCATTACCTCGTCCGGATCCAGGTCAAACCTTTCTGCAAATCTTTCTACCATGGGCAGATATCCGCCATCATCCAGAGGATCTGCATTAAGAGTGCCGGTACAGCCTGCTCCCAGCATCATAATCAGGGTAAGGCCGGATATGAGAGATACTGCCAGCTTTACACTTTTTCTTTTCATATTTCCTCCTGATCTGTTTTCTATTAAATATATTTATACAGCATAAAACTGAGAAAAAGCTTAAATGATGAAAATTTTTTTGAGTTTTAAACCAGGGGTATGCGGACGGTAAATGTGGAGCCGTGGCCTGGCCTGGAAGCGACCTTGATGGAGCCGTGGTGAAGCTCTGCTATGCTTTTTGCTACAGGCAGCCCCAAACCGAAACCGGAGATGCGGTTCTTTGACCTGGACCTGTCCGCCCGGTAGAAACGGTCAAAAATATGGCCCTGGTCCCGGGGGCTGATACCTTCCCCGGAATCTGTGACTTCCAGTACTCCGTACCTTCC
>CAYPXQ010000213.1:0-4669 GCA_964414685.1 uncultured Actinomycetota bacterium | reverse complement strand
ATTTTCCTATCTCCGGAAAACCATATATAATTGTATTAGTACAGAAACATCAGATCTAAAAAAATGATATAACAAATGGTTTTTATAGACAAATTATTTCTATAGAAGGGGCAGATATGAGGCCGTTGTGGTCAGGCGCCATAAGCTTTGGACTGATATACATACCGGTAAAGATGTATAAGGCTACAGAAGAAAGAAGGCTGGACTTTCACCTGTACCGTAAAAAAGACCTTTGCCCCGTCCAATATGCCAGGGTCTGCAAGGCCACAGGCGAAGAGATAGACGCCAGTGATATCGTAAGGGGTTATGAATATGAAAAAGGCGATATAGTGATCCTTCATGACAGGGATTTTTCCAAAGCCTATTCCAAAAGGACCGAGATCATAGAGATAATGGAATTTGTAGACAGCAGTGATATAGATTCCAAGTATTTTGAAAGGCCCTATTACCTGGAGCCCGAAAAGGGCGCCCAAAAAGTCTATCTCCTTCTGGTCGAAGCATTGAAAAAATCCGGAAAAGCTGGCATATCCAGATTTGTCCTCAGGAACCTGGAGCATCTGGGACTACTCAAGGAAGAAAAAGGGATGCTAATAATAAACCAGATGAGGTTTGACTCGGAGATAAGGCAGCCTGATATACTCAATATACCTGAAAAGGGTAAAGTCTCATCCAGTGAACTGGATATGGCTATCCAGCTTATAGACCAGTTAAGCACCGCCTTTTATCCGCAAAAATTCAAGGATACTTACAGCCATGTACTAAAAAAAGCCATAAAAGAGCATGCAAAAAAAGGTAAAGTAAAGCAGAAGATGCCTTCCCGGGAGCCGGCAGAAGTAATAGATATAATGGACAGGCTCAGGCAAAGCCTTGAGCAGGCAAAGGAAAAACAGGATGCCTCTTAAAGATTACAAAGAAAAAAGGGATTTTGACTCAACCACCGAGCCCGGATCCGGTAAAAAACCTTCAGGCAGTGATGGAGGGAAAGACCTTGTTTTCGTAGTACAGAAACACTATGCATCACACCTGCATTATGATCTCAGGCTGGAGCTTGATGGTGTCCTTAAGAGCTGGGCTGTCCCCAAAGGACCTTCCCTTGACCCCTCGGAAAAACACCTTGCCGTGATGGTGGAAGACCATCCATATGATTATAAGGATTTTTCCGGGATAATACCGGAGGGAAACTATGGTGCCGGCAAAGTCGAGATATGGGATGAAGGCACCTATCATTCCCTTAATGCAGAGGACAGTGAGGGCTCTCAGGAAGAAGTAAGAGCCGGACTGAAAAAAGGCCATGTCACCATAATAATGGACGGTGAAAAGCTTAATGGCGAGTTTGCCCTGATAAAGCTTAAGGATGCAAAAGCAAAAAACTGGCTCCTGATAAAGAAAGACGATGAACACGCCGTAAGGGGATGGAAAATAGACCAGGACAAAGACCCCGGGGATATAAAAAAAAACTAACCGTTGAAAATATCCTTGCTGGACTCCCCCGGCTTGAAGGAATAAAGAGACTTCCTGACATGCCCCTTTATAAGCCTATGCTGGCTGCCCTTACCTATGGTGCCTTTGACCGGGAAGGCTGGATATTCGAGATAAAATGGGACGGATACAGGGCCCTGGCCAGGATAGCTGGCGGGGATATAAAAATCTATTCCAGGAATATGAAGGATTTTACCAAAAAGTTCGACCCTGTAAGGAGATCCCTGGAAAAGATCACCTATGATGCCCTGCTGGATGGAGAGATAATAGTGACCGACGATAAGGGCAGGTCTGATTTCTCCGGCCTCAGGAAATATATAAGGACCGGGACCGGAAACCCGGTATATTATGTATTTGACCTCCTCTATATAGAAGGATACAGCCTGCTGGAAGTGCCGCTAAAAGAAAGAAAATCAATACTGGAGAAAATACTTCCCCGGCTGCCTGGCATAAGGATAAGCAGCCATATCGAGAAAATGGGAAAAGCATTCTTTCACGAAGCAGCAAAAAACGGCCTGGAAGGAATAGTGGCCAAAAAGGCAGACAGCCCCTACAAACCTTCTAAAAGAAGCCGGAACTGGCTCAAGGTAAAGATAAGGCAAAGCCAGGATATAGTTATCGGGGGTTATATAGAAAGCCGGGGAAATAAGTCCTTCAGGTCTATTGCTGCCGGGGTATATGAGGGCAAAAAGTTGATCCATATAGGCAATATTGGAAGCGGTTTTAATCATAACACATCAAAAGAACTGTTTGGGATATTAAAAAAAATAAAAGCGCCCGCTTCCCCATTTTTTAATAAAGTGAAGGATTCTGGAAACATGGTATGGGTCAAGCCCCGGATAGCAGCCGAAGTTGAGTTCAGCCAGTGGACAGCTGACGGATATCTCAGGCATCCAGTCTTTAAGGCAGTAAGGGATGATATTGAACCTTCACAGGTGGTTCGGGAAAATGCGCCCGCACATTCCCCGGAAGAGCCGGAAAAAAATGATAATACCGGATCCAGGGTAAGACTATCCAACCCGGATAAGATCTTCTGGCCTGGCAGAGGATATACCAAGAAAGACCTGTTTGACTATTACACAGAAGTCTCGGAATATATCCTCCCCCACCTGGCCGGAAGACCCCAGTCCCTCCACCGTCATCCTGACGGCATAAATGGGGAGGATTTCTTCCAGAAGGACATAAACTTCAGGCCTCCGTCCTGGATAGACACGTTTTTGGCTACTGACAAAGAAAGAAAAAAGGATATCAATTACCTGGTGTGCAGGAATATTGACAGCCTGCTTTATATGGTGAATCTTGGGTGTATCGAGATAAATCCCTGGCTGTCCCGGGTGGAAAAAATCAATAATCCGGACTTTGTAGTAATCGACCTTGATCCAGAAGGCGCTGGCTTCGGGAAAGTAGTAAGCACCGCATTAAAGGCAAAAGAGACGCTTGATATGCTGGATATCAAAAGCTTTGTCAAGACATCAGGAGCGACAGGGCTCCATATATACATACCCGCCGGTACCGCATATGATTATAGCCAGACACTCCAGTTTGCCCATATGCTGGCAATAGTAATAAAGCGAAAAATACCGGGTACTTCCAGCATAGAAAGGTCTCCGGGGAAAAGACAGGGGAAAGTCTACATAGATTATCTCCAGAACAGGTATGGACAGACAATTGCCGCCCCTTATTCCGTACGGCCCAGACCGGGAGCACCAGTGTCCACTCCCCTTTTCTGGAACGAGCTGGGGGAAGTAAAAGATCCCTCAGTCTTCAATATGGATACCATGGGAAAAAGGCTGGAAAAATATGGGGATATCTGGAAAAAAATCTATGGGTTAAAACTTGATATGAAAAAAGTCCTGTCAAATATCCGTGAGATGTACAGGGAATTCTCAGGTCCTGAACCTTAAAGAATTTATTTCAGCACCCAGCAGCATTATCATGCTGGATATATATACCCACAGGAGAAAGGCTATTACGGAGCCTATGGAGCCATAAGCCAGCTGATAATCAGCTACCCTGTCGATATATATCACAAAAACATATTTTACCCCTTCCCATCCCAGGGCAATGGTCAGGGCTCCCCTGTAGATCTGCCTCAGGCTGATATTACTGTTGGTCCCGAAGTAGTATATAAGGGTGAATATAAGGAAATTGAACAGGATCCCTATTACAACTGAAAGTATTTTTAGAAGCACCGCAGAAATAGAAGCTTCGATCTCGAACAGCCTAATAATAGTATTGGAAAGATAAAAAAGGCCGGTAGAAAGGCTGAATGTAGTTACTATGATCACAAATATCAAAAACACTATAAGAAAACCGAACAATTTCTGCTTCCAGTATTTCCTATGGGTCTCTGTCCTGAATATCTTGTTTAGGGCATACTGTATGGAATCAAAGACATATGTTGCCGTAAAAAACAGTATGATAAAACCTATTACCCCAATACTAGTCCTGTTGGCCACAATACTGGTAAGGTTAGTATCTACAAAACTGTAGATTATGGGTATCCTCTCCTCCACGAATGCCAGTATGTTTGCCTGTATATCAAACCTGTTTATCACTACACCTGAAAAAGAGATCAGTATCAGAAGTGCGGGGAATATGGATAATATGGAATAAAATGCTATTGATGATGCCAGGATCTGGCAGCGGTCATCCAGGAATTTCCGCACCAGTCTTCTTAAATATATAAATATCTTTTTCCCCAGTTTTCTTACCATCGGTAGATATTCAGTAGTTTATCCATAAACAGGATATTAGTATATCCCAACTTTCTTTCATGAGCAAAACCATAAACCTGCTCTATTCTAGAAAAGAAATTTGGAAAAAATATTTGGAGTATAAAAAGAAGACCAGGATGATGCTCCTACCTTCAGGAAAGATCAATAAATATGAGTTGAAATAATTTTGATGGTGGGCGAAGGGGGACTTGTTCTTCCGTCTCGCTGGCGCTCGCTGCAGAGACGCAGACTCCCTCGCTTCGCTTCAGTCCGTCTTTTCAAGTCCCGTAAAACATGCGCTTGGGGCATGTTTTACCACACAGGTTTACCCTGTTTGGGAGGGATCATGATTTTATGGTGGGCGAAGGGGGACTTGTTCTTTCGTCTCCCTTTGGTCGCTGCAGAGACGCAGACTCCCTCGCTTCGCTTCAGTCCGTCTTTTCAAGTCCCGTAAAACATGCGCTTGGGGCATG
>CAYPXQ010000212.1:0-2434 GCA_964414685.1 uncultured Actinomycetota bacterium | reverse complement strand
ATAAATATCAAGGAATGAGCTGAAAAATATGAAAACTGACCTGGTTCTCCTGCATGCCCCCAGCGTTTATGACTTCAGGAAAAAGAGCATAATGTTCGGACCCATGAGCGACCTGGTGCCTTCAACGCCCATATTTGAGATGTACCCCATAGGATTTCTCACCATGGCAAACTATCTTACCAGAAGGGGGCTCAGCGTAAGGATAGTAAACCTGGCCTACAGGATGCTGGCGGATGAGGACTTTGACGCAGAAAAGTATATAAGATCGCTCAGGCCCCGGGCATTCGGGATAGACCTGCACTGGCTGGCCCACTGCCAGGGCTCTACCGAGGCAGCGAAGATAATCAAGAAATACCACCCGGACACCCCGGTCATCTTTGGAGGCTTTTCGGCATCATATTTCTACCGGGAACTTATTGGTTTTGACCAGGTAGATTATATAATCAAAGGAGATTCTGCGGAAGAACCGCTATACCGGCTGGTAGATGCCATAAAAAAAGGCAGAAAACAGGGGCTTGAATACATACCGAACCTGGTCTGGAAGCAGGACGGCGCCATACGGGATAATCCTATAGGATGCATTTCCAGCGATCTCTCGGAGATAGATTTTGATTACCGCTTCATGTTCAAGAAGGTTTTAAGGTACGGGGATATAAAAAGCATCGTGCCGTTTATTGACTGGTTCCGGTATCCCATAACCACCATTCCCGTAGTAAGGGGATGCAGCAATGAGTGTTCGGGATGCGGCGGATCAGGATCGGCATTCAAAAGATTCGGGCAAAGGCAAAAACCGGCATTCCGGGATCCCGTAAAACTGGTAGATGAGATTGGCGCTATCCAGAAGCATATAAGCGCCCCCATATTCCTTCTGGGCGACCTGAACAGTAACGGCATGGAATATGTAAGAAGATTTTTCAGCCAGGCAAAGAGACTGGACAGGGAAATACAGATATTCTTCGAGTTCTTTGAACCTCCTGACAGCGAGTTCTTTGATATGGCGGCAGATACATTTGATAATGTATGCTATGAGATATCACCCGATTCCCATGACGAGGCTGTCCGGAAGAAGATGGGAAAATCCTTCAGCAATGAAGACCTGGTCTCCTCCATAAGGTATGCACTGGAAAAAGGCGCTTTGAGGTTTGACCTTTACTTTATGACAGGACTGCCGGGCCAGACCAAAAAGTCTATAGGAGATACAGTGGGATTCTGCAGGAAAGTATTCGAAGGGACAGGATGGGACCGGAGGTTTATGCCCTTTATATCACCCATGGCTCCTTTCCTGGATCCCGGGAGCAGGGCCTTTGAAAATCCGGAAAGATTCGGCTACCGGCTGACCCGGAAGACTCTGAAGGACCATATTGAAGCCATAACCATGCCTTCCTGGAAATATATCCTTAACTATGAGAGCGATGCCATAAGCACAGATGAGCTGGTGGATGCCACCTATGAGGCAGCCCTGGGGCTAAACCGGCTAAAGGGCAAGTCGGGCGGCATCAGCAAGAAGCAGATGGAAGCTAATGAGGAGCGCGTCCTGATAGCCCAGAGGGTTATGCGGGAAGTAGATGCGGCAATGAGGGAAAAAGATGCATCCGCAAGGCAGGACAGGCTTAGCTCCCTTAAGGAAAAGACATATAAATACAGTCTTTCCACCGTATGCGAAAAGAAGGAACTTGAGTTTCCCCTGTTCAGCAGGAGGTTTAACTGGATAGAGATAATAAAGAGTACGCTCAAAAAAAGTGACCGGGTCAAAATAGGCTGATAATGATACTGGAGAAGAAAAAAATATTCTCATTTCTCGAGGATGACCTTAAGTCCCTGGAAAAATACCTTAAAGATTTTACCGGAGGCCTGGGAGGAGTGCTAAAAAAAACTGTTAAGAGCACTCTTCTTGCCGGGGGTAAAAGGATACGCCCGGGGCTTTTCTTTATATGCGCCCGGGGCGGGGGCGGTGATACCGGATACCTGCTTCCGGCAGCGGCAGCTATAGAGATAATACATACCGCATCCCTGATACATGACGATATAATAGACAAGTCGCTCCTCAGAAGGGGAAGGGAGACCATACATATTACCTATGACCGGGACACGGCCAAATTCGTGGGCAATTACCTCTTTACCCAGACATTCTCGCTTCTTAATGAATATAATAATGCCAGGATACTGGAAGAGATGTCCGCAGCATCCCAGAACCTGGTAAGAGGAGAATTTGACCAGATAAAGACCAGAAAAGAGCTCAGGCAGGGAGAAAGGATCTATTTAAAAAAGATCAACGAGAAGACCTCATCCCTTTTCAAGGTAAGCTGTGCCCTGGGAGGCATACTCTCCAGGTCAACGGATGCCGAGATAGAGAAGATGAGGAAATTCGGCGAATACCTGGGGATCTCCTTCCAGATAAATGATGATCTGCTGGACATGGATTCCAGGAAAGTCA
>CAYPXQ010000211.1:0-2522 GCA_964414685.1 uncultured Actinomycetota bacterium | reverse complement strand
CCTGTCTATGACACCCTTGAGATACATCTCGCCGATCACATCTATAAGGCCGGACCCGCATATACCCCTGGGCCTGTCTTCGCCGATCACATCTATATTGCATTTATAAGACTCCTGGTCTATGGATACCTTTTCTATGGCTCCATCTGCGGCTCTTATGCCGCATTTTACCCCTCCGCCTTCAAAAGCCGGGCCAGCCGAACATGAGCATCCCATCATCCATTCCGAGTTTCCCACCACCAGTTCTCCATTGGTGCCCAGGTCTATGAACAGCGCCAGTTCCTTTTCCCGGTACATGCCGCTGGCAAGCACTCCCGAGGTGATATCCCCTCCCAGGTAGCTGGCAATCCCGGGAAGGCAGTATACATGGGCATTGGAAAGATGTTTTATGCCCACTTCCCTGGTAGTGGAATCGGAAAACTTGTTGGCTACCGTGACATAAGGCTCCTGCCTTATATACCTGGGAGGCACCCCGTAGAAGAGATGCATCATGGTGGGGTTGCCTGCTATCATCACCGATACCACATCACGGGTATTGATGCTGCTGCCGCTGACCAGCTTGACTATCATCTTGTTAAGGGTATCGACCATGACACCCTTAAGCCTGGCAAGTCCTCCCTTTTTATTGGAATAGACTATGCGGTTTATGATATCTTCTCCGTATTTTATCTGGGGATTATATCCGGACTGTGTCCCCATCACTTCTCCGGTTAAAAGGTCTACCAGGTACATGACCAGGCTGGTAGTCCCGATATCCAGGGCTATGCCATATATATTCCTGTCCAGGTGTCCGCTGTGAAGGTCTATAAGTACCCCGTTTTCCCTGTCTATGATCACGGTTATATCCCAGTCCTTGTCCCTGAGGTCATCAGGGAGCTTCCTGATGATATCTATGGGTATTCCCGGGCCTTTTATGCCAGTCTTACCGGCTATGCTTTTTTTTAGCCGATAAAGGTCGCTGGTGCCATAAGAGAGCGAAGGTTTTTCTACAGTAAGGTTTTCCTTTATTATCCAGGGTTCTACCTCTACCTCGGATAATTCAGAACTGCTGACTCCTGCATATTCCTCGGGCCTGAATTTACCCCCGACTATCTTTGCCCTGGACTCCTTCTGCTCCGGGATCTCTACTTTGAGATCGCTTCTTATCTCGGCCAGACAGGAAAGCACATAACCTTCAGCCTCTTCTTCCGGGCTTACAAACTTTGTCTTCTTACTCTCTACCGCCCCTTTGAGGATCTTTACCCGGCACCTCCCGCATGTCCCCACGCCTCCGCAGGAAGAGTCGATGGTAAGCCCGCAATCAAGTATGGCCTGCCTGAGATTATAGCCGGGGGATACATTTATGGATTTACCTGAGGGAAGGAAACTTACCTGGTATTTTTGCTTTTTGCTCATCCTTTTTACTGTTTTTGCGGCCGCATCAGAAGCATTATTCTTAAAAATACAGCCTGCCGCCAATTTAAAAGATTATATTATATAGCATGCCAAAAATCAAAATCGGGAGGAACACCTTATTCCCCCCGGTATTATTATACAAGAATGACTGAGTCCCTGATCACTCTGTAACTGTCAGGACCATTGTGGTGCCTTCATCCGTTTCCATCACCATCAATACTACCTCGGTACCGCCGCTTTCGGCAGTAAATGAAGAATTTTTTCCCTCATCCGTTTCCACGGTAAACTCGCCGCTTATCTCCCAGCCGCTGAGCTGATCCTTATACCAGCCGAAAATATCGTCTACACTGTCTTCTGAGACAGCTGTTATGGAAAAAGTTGTGCTGTCGTCTTCGGAAGTCTTCCAGTAGCTGGTCAGGCTGATATCATCATAAAGGGGCACACTTTCCGGAAAATCTTCAGGCAGCTCTGTATCCTCGCCGAAGACAGCTTCATCATCACCGGATTTTATCTCGACCGTTTCATCATCTCCGCTGATGGTAGTCTCGCCTTCCTCATCCCTTACGGTCACTTCTCCCTTGTCAGAGTCTATTTCAACATCTCCTCCGCTTTCGGCTTCAATAGCTTTCTCCACTATCTCTTCTGTCACTTTCTCTGCTATCCTCTGGCCCAGGCAGCCTCCTGCAAACGCTACAATAAGCATTATGCAGACTACTGATGCTGCTGCTGTCATCACCCTTTTCATTCCTGCTCCTTTTCCATATTATATTATTCCTGCATTGGCCCGCAGGGTCTGATGACTTATTTTACTAGATTAATGATTAATTTAGAATACCGGGACCATTACAAACCGTTTTTATTCTGCCCTGTCTATCTGGTAGAAACTCATGAAGGCATCATCGGGAATATCCACCCTGCCTATCTTTTTCATCCTTTTCTTTCCTGCCTTCTGCTTCTCCAGAAGTTTCCTTTTCCTGGTGATATCCCCCCCGTAAAGCTTGGCAGTCACATCCTTGCGGTAGGGGGCCAGCCTTTCCTTGGCGATTATCCTCTTTCCTATGGCCGCCTGTATGGGCACTTCAAAATTCTGCCTGGGGACTAATTTGCGCAGCCTGAGGGCCAGTTCC
>CAYPXQ010000210.1:0-7514 GCA_964414685.1 uncultured Actinomycetota bacterium | reverse complement strand
CGGTACCGCGGATAAAGAACTGCCTGATCCCGTGGATTTCCTCTCGCTCCCGTCTTCCAGGGCCATTTCTTCTTCCCCGTATACCTGGTTTGATATAGTAACTACTGCATCATATATGCCCCGGCTGTATTCTCCCTCTTTGAAACTGGGTACTATTATCCCATCTATTATCCTGCCGGCTTCCAGGTCGGTAATGATGCCTTCAAGCCCATACCCGACTTCGATCCTTACCTGTCTTTCCTGAATTGCTACCAGTATAAGCAGGCCGTTATCCTCATCGGCTTTCCCTATGCCCCACTTCTCAAAAAGTTCTACCGCATATTCTTCTATGGTTATTCCCTGAAGATTATCTACGGTTACCACTGCAATCTCGGCCCCGGTATCTTTTTCTATTCCCGTGATAAGATTTCCAAGGTCTGCAGCGGAAGCATTGTCCATTATGCCTGCAAAATCATTCACATAGCCTATATGATCAGGATAATCGATATCCTGGGCCTGTATGGGGCCAAAAAATAACAGCATGCAGCAGAATACTGTTAGAATAAATACGGATATCATTGCAGTTTTTGCTGTTATATATCCCGGCATCTTTTATTCCAGCTCCAGGTCCACTTCCGGAGCTGTATCAGCCCCCGGCTGGGCTTCAAAGAATCCTTTCTCCTCAAACCCGAAACGGGAGGCAAGGAGGTTTCTGGGAAACATCCTTATATATGTATTATAATCCCTTACTGCCTCATTGAACCTGGACCTTTCTACAGCTATCCTGTTCTCCGTTCCTTCCAGCTGGGTCATAAGGTCCCTTATGGTCTCACTGGCCCTGAGTTCGGGGGTATCCTCCACTATTACCTTGAAATCATCTATGAACGAACCGACATCCCGGCTGGCGCTTTCCAGCTCTGCCGGTGTCTCAGCATTTTCTATCCCCTTCCTGGCTTCGGCAATAGCTTCAAAGATATCCTTTTCCAGCTGCATATAAGACCTGGCGCTCTCTGCCAGGTTTGGCACCAGATCCAGCCTTCTCTGGTACACATTCTGTACCTGGGCCCAGGCTTCCTGTATGGCAACGTCTTTTGCCACCATATTGTTCCTGGATGATATTATATATGCTGCAGAACCCAGGCCTGCTATCACGATTATTATTACAAAGATGATTATGCAGCCAATGCCTATTTTTTTACCCAAGACTCCCCCCTTAATCCTTTTTGCATACTTTGACCACTGCCGGCCTTATGACAAAATCGTCTATCATATATCCTTTCCTGAGTACGTCCAGCACTCTTCCCTCTTCCACATCAGCCACTGCCTCGGTCACGGCAGCTTCGCAGACTGCAGGATCGAATTCATCTCCCAGGGGTTCTATTACAGTAACATTTTCTTTCTTTAATAGTTCAAGAAGATTATTGTAGATCATCCTTACCCCTTTATAGAGCTCACCCTCTTTACCGCCCATGTTCTTTGCTGCATCCAGGGCCAGCTCGAAATTATCGATTATGGGGAGGAGTTTGGAGATGAGATCTTTATTTGCCCTTTTAAGATGTTCCAGGTGTTCTTTTAGCGTCCTTTTCCTGTAATTATCATAGTCGGCCTGGAGCCTTTTTATCCTGTCTATATATTCGTCCTCAATTTTTTTGCATTCTTCCAGTTCTGCCCTTAATAGTTCTATCTCGCTGGTAAGCTCTTCTACCTCAAGCTCTTCAGAGATGTCTTTTTTGGGTCCGGCATCCTTTCTGGATTTTTTCATCCCAGCCATCATCCCTTCATCCCTGCCGTTACCTTTATCTTTTTTATTTTTTACCATTTGTTCCCTTTCGAGTCATAATTTTTCAATATAAACAATAATCCATAGCAGGAATCTGAGGTAAATATATTATATATAGGAAGGATTTTTTTTAAAAGCTTAAAGTTGGGTCTTATTGCAAAGCCGGGACTGAGCCTTCCGTCCTGCCGCTGCTCTTACAATAGATATCGCCCGTAGAGATTATCTCGTCTATGAAGAAATGCCCGTCACAGTCTACCGGGGCAAAATTGAAATGGACCGTTATCTCTTCATTGTTTGCCGCCGTTACATTCTGTATCTTGACCCCGATCTTTATCTTTTCCCCCGGCCTGAGGTCTTCTATCAGGTTCCCTACCTTTTCAGGCTCCACGATCTGTGTAGAAGTATCATAGCTGACTGTCTCGCTTAATTCTATGGCGGGATCGGAAGATATATCATATTCGGTAACCGTTGTCTCTGTATATACAGTCATTATCCGCTTAAGATTGACATCATTTTTTTCTGTCCTTTTTGAGATCTCTGTTACAGTAACTGTCTTAGTGGCATTCTCATAATCTATTTCTTCTTCTGTATCCACGGTAGTATATCCGGAGCTGTTTACCCAGTCGGATACATAAGAAGAATAGATATTCTCATCAGAGTAATAATAGATACCCGGATTATCAGGGTCCCACAGATGCACTTCCCACAGCGGGGTTATCTCCATTTCCTCATCCGGTTCGGGATCAAGCTTTATCCATGCCATTATGGGCTGGAGGTCCAGGGTCACATTGCCGGTATTGGTTATCTCATAATACTGGTAAAACCATTCCCTGCGGCTCACTGAATAATCAGTGAACGATTCGACTTTGCTTATACTTGCAGTATATACCGGCTTGGGAAGCGCCAGCACATTGGAGGATACGGCATGGCCTGCCTTATCCAGTGTCCATACTGTATAATAATATGACCTTCCGTCTTCCAGGTCATCATCTATAAATGAAGTCGAGTTCTGGTCGGTTATAGTTGCCACTACATCGTGTACTGGAAATTCAGGATTGATGCAGGGGTCTTCCACCCTTACCAATTTATATGAATCAAAATTATCATCTATGCTGGCAGCCCACTCGATATAATTGGCATCCTGGTTGTGGTAGCCGGTCAGGTTGGAAGGAAAAGGAGTTATCATATCCCTGAATACGGTGACACATGTAAATACCGGTGCCGAGGTATACCCCTCGCCGGTCAAAGCCCATACGGCTATAATTCATTAGCGCCTGTCTCCAGCTTGATATTTTCAAGGGTAAAGGACCCTGTATCATCTACCAGGGGCTCTCCTATTATCCTGTCATTGGCCTGTATATACATGGTAGACCCGGGGATATATGAGCCTTTCAAATATACCAGGGGCTTGCTGTCGGGAGTATAATAGAAGCCGTCAATTATTTCCAGTTCAGCGGAATTATTATACAGGGCATACTCTACTTTTTGGGGTACTTCCAGGAAAAGGTCGAATCTGGTGGGATTGCTCCTGCTGCCGGTATTATCCGACGCCACCAGATCAATCACATTCTTGCCTTCTATTATCTCTATGCCGCTTATGGTCTCGAATCTCCCGGCCGAATCAGCGGTGATCCCATCCTGCTTAAGGGTACCGTTTACATAGACCTCTATGTTATTTCCAGGTTCGGCAAGCCCTTTGATGAAGATCATCTCCCTGTCGCCGCTGCCGAATATCTTCTCCCCTGATTCATGTGATAGCAGGACAGGAGCGCTTACCAGTCCCTTCTTTAACTTGCTCAGCCTGGAATCTATATCACCTTCTTCATCACCTGGCAGGCTGGTCTCAGAGTCAGCTTTAATGCCTGGAGATGTGTCATAAGAACCGGTTCCAAACAGGTCAAGTCCTCCAGGAAGACAACCTGATGCATATACTGACCCCAGCATGACAGCCAACACCACCAGTAATAATATTTTTATCTTATTTATCATATTCTTACATAAACATTTTATCAAATATTATAAATTTTTTGAATAAAACATTTATTTATTATATGAAAGTTTTTTCGAGTATTATTTTCCACCTGCCGTTTTCTTCCAGAAGGTAAAAATACTTCTTGTACTGTCTTGATTCACCATTGTAATATTTTATATCAAATTCCGCCACTACTTTGCCCATCTCGCCTTCATAGCCCAGATATACCGTACTGTTTACGGCTATTGATTCCACATCCTCCAGGATCAGCGCCAGCTCCAGGTTATATTTTTTCCTGCTTATGCCATTCCTGTCAGAAGCCAGCATAAGGTTAGAATAGATATATTCGGGATCCTTGTTATCAAGACACTGAAGAAAATCCACTACCGCTTTTTCCGGTCCGGTCTTGAAGAAATATGCGATATCGAACCTGCCGTCATACTCCCTGCATGACGGCAGCATGAAAGACATGGAGATAAGTACAATAGACACCAGTCCGGTCATGATCTTTTTTAATAATAACATCTTCATATCACTGTCTTAACCCCAGCTCTTTTGCCGTCCGGTCCAGCAGTGTCCTGTTTTTTATCCTGCCTTTGCCGCCATCGCCTATGCCAAAATATTTCTCCAGGTCACCGGCGCTATTAAAAGAGTTGTCTTCCAGGCAGCCCATGACAGTAGAAATGGTACTGTCAGCAGTCGACCTGTATTCATACCCTCCTTCCAGAACTATGGCTATCCTTTCCCGGCAATATTTACGGGAGATATGGGAAAGGGCCGCCATTATCCTGCGGTAGGAATCCTCTACCAGCTCCAGGGAAGACATGCTGTCGGAAACATGGGAATCATATCCGGCGCTTACCATTACTAACTCCGGCCTGTAATCATCCAGGAGCGGGACCACTATATCAATAAGGGCCGCCAGATAATCAGGCTCACCGGTACCGGGAGAAAAGGGGAGATTAAGGTTAAAACCTTTTCCCTTCCCTGAACCTCTTTCGTCAGCGGCACCAGTCCCCGGGTAATGGGGATACTGATGGAAGGATATATAGAAGACTCTGCTGTCTTCATAGAAGATGTCCTGGGTACCATTGCCGTGATGGGCGTCAAAGTCTACAATAGCTATCCTTTTCAGGCCATAATGTTCAAGCGCATACCTTGCTCCCAGGGCTGCATTATTAAATATACAGAAACCGCTGCCCCCTGCCGGGAAGGCATGGTGTCCCGGCGGCCGGCAGGCAAGGAAGAATTTTTTGTATTTGCTGTTTTCAGAAAATATCAGGTCCAGGCCGTCCAGGCATCCTCCTGCAGCCAGAAGGGCACAGCTGTAAGTATGCCGGCTGACCCCGGTGTCCATATCCAGAAATGACAGTCCTCCCCGGGCTGAGAGCTCCTCCACCCTGTTAATATATGAGGTTTCATGGACCATCTCTATCTGCCTTTTAACGGCCGGCCGTGGACTTATGTATTCTATTAAACCCCCAGCTTCCAGGCTGTCTGCCGCCCCTTTTATATATTTAAGCCTTTCCGGGTTTTCGGGATGGGAAATCCCATTCTCATGCTTCAGATAGTAGTCATCATAAATAAAATACATATATGCCTACCTGTCTTCAAGGAAAGTCATTACAGCATCACAAATATTTTTACTTATTCTTTCCTGGTACTGTACCTTCAGGATATCCCGCCTCTGCTTATCATTGGAGATGAATGCAGGTTCCACCACCACTGATATCATCTCTGTATCTTTTAGTATGGCATAATTTGCCCCGTGTATCCTGCAGTCCAGAAGCCCCGCATTCTTTACCAGCCTGTCCTGGATGCTCCCTGCCAGCCGGAATCCGCCCATGGAATAGGATTTGAGCCCCTTGAAGTAATAACAGCTGCACCCGTTGGCATCCCTGTCCGAAGAAAAGTTAAGGCCTATACTGACAAGCAGGCCGCCTTTACTGGAGTTAGCCCGGGATATCCTTTCGGCAAGAGGGACCTGGCCGGCATTTTCCCCGGCAGATGTCAGTATGACGTCATATCCCTGTCCTGCAAGGATCTTCCTGCATTGGCCTATAAGTTTTATACCTGCGGAAATGCTGTCGCTTCTGTAATCCTCTACGCCGGCAGGCAGACCCTCATCATCTTCTATGGAAGCCGGATCAAGATCAAGGATGACGGCCCCCGGATATTTACTGCCTTCGGGGTGGTGTTTTTTTATATAGGGAAAGTTGGATGTCTTTTTTTCTTTTATTATCCTCTGCAGCCCGTTTAGCTGTTTAAGGGTCTGCTCACCCAGGATGCCGTCATCATGGATATCCATATTGTCCTGGAATTCCTGCAGGGCCTTCTGCGTCCTCTGGCAGAATATTCCGTTTTCATTATCAGGATAAAAACCAAGGGTCTTCAGCCACAGCTGGAGCATCCTGACATCATCGCCCCTGAAAGGAGGGTTTTTAAGATAGAGCATCCTGTCTCCTATCTTATACCCGGCATCCACCAGCTCCTGCCATGTCTCCTGGTCCACTACACCGCTTGACCTTAAGCCCCGGTCCTGCTGGAATCTTTTTACTGCATCTGCTGTCCTGTCCCCGAATATTCCGTCAACACCGGTAACTCCCAGGTCATAGTCCAGGAGCCTGAGGCGTCTTTGCAGGTCGGTCACTTCCTTTCCGGAAGAGTTTTTTTTCATGACTCTCATGGGGGCCTAGTCCTGTTCCAGAAAATATTTATCCACATACATGGCTGCTACTGCTCCGTCAGAAACTGCCGTTATCACCTGCCTGAATGGAGTATTCCTTACATCTCCAATGGCAAATACGGCTTTATGGGATGTCTTCATAGTGGCATCAGTTATTATAAAGCCTTTCTGGTCGGTGTTGACCAGGTGTTTTACCATATCGGAATTGGGCTCCCATCCCACATATTCAAAGACTGCCGCAACTTCGATCTTCCTTGTGGAGCCGTCATTCTTATTCCTGACTATAACCGCTTCCAGCTTTTCATTGCCTGTGAATTCTTCTACCACTGAGGACCATAAAAACTCTATTTTTTTATTATCCCTGGCCCGGCACTGCAGCATATCGCAGGCTCTCAGCTCATCCCTCCTGTGTACCAGGTATACCCTGTCAACCAGATTAGAAAGGAAAAGGGCTTCCTCTACCGCAGTATCTCCTCCCCCCACCACGGCCACTTCTTTGCCGCGGTAAAGGGCGCCGTCACAGGTAGCGCAAAAGGATATGCCTTTTCCTATAAGTTCCGCTTCGCCTTTTACATTTAGCCGGTCAGGCCTGGCGCCTGTGGCTATGATAAGGGCTCTGGAGTAGATGATGCTGTCACTGCCTGTGCTTTTGAACCTGTAAGACTTTTTCCCGTCATTGTATTCTGTCTCTTCGGTTTTGCTGATATCAAAGTATTCCATTATATCTATCTCGAATTTCCTGCAGTGCTCCGACAGTTTCTGTGCCAGCTCAAAACCGGAAAGGCCCTCCCCGAATCCGGGATAGTTCTCTATATAGTCGGTATTCATTATCTGTCCCCCGGCCATATTCTTTTCCGCTATTAAAAAGTCAAGCCCGGATCTTCTGGCATATATAGCTGCCGCCATACCGCCGGGCCCTGCCCCTATTATGAAGAGGTCTGCCTTTAATTCTTTCATGGTTCAAAACTCCAGGATCCCCTGTTAACTTTTATACATCTTTATCTTCCCGGTCTTTAATACTACTCCGGGACCATTTAAAACACTTTATTACATTATAAATAAAATGGATTTAAAATAAATCAGGAATTTGGTGATTG